>BBCA01000010.1 GCA_001311805.1 Lentibacillus juripiscarius JCM 12147
CCCCGGGCCCAACGTCGCGCGAAAACTCGGGAAACTCGCGCGTCCCGGCCCCAAACTCGCGCGAAAATCAGGAAACTCGTGCAACCCGATCCTAATCCACCCCAGCCAACCCCGCACGACAAATAAACTGTGATAAGGAGACTGTCCCCACGTCCGGCTATGCATTTGTGCACCGTTCATGTTATAGTGGGAATACGAGATTGAAAGGGAGAGATCAACGATGAAAAAAGCACTTTTATTTATTATTCCACTTCTGTTTGTTCGCGGCTTGCAGCATGATACATCCAATGGTGACGCGCAAACAGCGGATGACAAGGGAGCTGAAGAAGAAAATGCTTCAAATAAGAACGCATCTGAATCTGAATCCGATGACGATGAGAAAATTGAGGTAGACAAAAATTTGTTTAGTGTAACCGTCACACTGCCAAAGTCTTTTGTGGAATCGGATGCGCAAAATATTGATGAGACGATTGCAAATGCTGAAGAAGAGGGCATGAAAGTCACACAAAATGATGATGGCAGTCTGACGTACAAAATGACCAAAGCGAAGCACAAGGAAATGATGGATGAAATGAGGTCGAGCGTTGAAGAATCAATCGAAGAAATAAAAACTAGTGGAGATTACAAGTCGATTCAGGATATTACCGCAAATAATTCGTTTAGTAAGTTTCAGTTAATTGTAAATAAAAAGGAATACAACAACAGCATGGATGCGTTTGCCATCCTTGGACTTGGAATGAACGGCATGATGTATCAGCTTTTTGATGGTGCTTCCGAGGAGGACTATGACGTAACCATTCAAGTAAAAGACGCCGAAAGTGGGGAAGTTTTCGAAACCGTCCAATACCCGGAAGCCTTGGATACAGAAGAACAAAACTAATCAGCAACCCATCCATAATAGAGGAAATGGGTTGAAATAAAGGCCCCAAAAATGTACCTTTGAAAGGACAACGATAACCATAAAGGAGACCTTCACATGGCCGGCATAAACTTTGAAATCAAGGAAACAATCGGTGTGCTATCTGAATCGCCTAAAGGCTGGACGAAGGAATTGAATCTCGTCAGCTGGAATGGCCGCGATCCAAAGTACGATTTAAGAGACTGGTCACCTGACAAGGAAAAAATGGGTAAGGGTGTCACACTGACCGAAGAAGAACTGGAAAAACTAAAAAGCCTATTGAAGTAAAGGGATGATGGGAGCCCTACCGCTTTCCCCAATCGCCCTGATCCGATTGGGCATGGGGACAGGCTACTGTCCCACATGTCCCATTTTATCAAGTTCGAACCATCGCAAATCGAGCGGAACCATCCCCAAATCAAGCGCTATCTCAAATCAATCGAGCACCTGTCCAAAATCAATCGAACAATCGTCCCAACCGAGCAACAACGCCACTTCAGTAGCGCTCCCGAGCTCAACCGCGTACCACTTCTCACACGTCCAACGTCACGGTACGCCCGCCCATCGAGCGCCAATTTCGTTCAAACAGCTCACGGTCATAGTGCTCCGCCTTGCCGGTATGCGGATCATGCGCAATCACATCATCACCGTCAATTCCGACAATCACCACGGCATGCTCATTTTCATACCAGTCAACCACGTCCCCATCCGGATCGGTCCATGATAATCCGTAAACGTCTGTCGCTGCTCAAGCGTCGTCCACGCCAGCACCGGCTTTTCCGCACGAACAACGTCAAGCAGCACATCAAAAGGCTCTCCAGTCAGATCCACACCACGGCCGGGCATGAACGCATCAAGCGCCTCCAGAATCGGCCCCTGAAACACGCCATAACTGCCATCATCCGAGTCGGTATACGGATCCCCAACAAACGCCTTATTCGGATTCGGGCCTTTCCATCCATCGCCCGCTCGATGCACTTTATCCCCCTTCGGCAGCGCATCAGCCACGGCATACTTGCTCACATCTTTACCTAGTCCCCAGCTTAATAGCATCGCTAAGGACGTTGCCTCGCACCCGGTCGCAGCTGCGGGTATTGGTAATACAATGGAACGTTTTTAATCTCCGTTTTTTCTTCCATTGTTTTGCTTCGCAGCTTTATTGCAGCCACAACCCCACTAACTGCCAGTAGACATAAGGATGCAGTTCGTTTGCTTATCAATATTTTTTCCCCCTTTGACTAAATAATCAAATCCATTCTAATATAACACAAAATGCAAAATATTCTATTTGCCCTCGTATCTTGATTTACAATAGGGTGAATCTCTTATATGATAAAGCTAATCCATATTTTGGAGGTGCCCTATGAGTACACAAAAATAAGAAAATTAATTGTCGCAGGGAATATATTGGGGTTATAGCTATTATATCTATTATTTTCTTTCATGAATACAAGACTCCATCTACAGCAGTCCAGTCAAGTGAATCTGAAATGAATGATTCCAATCAAGATGGGAGCGATAACCCCCGAAATATATTGCTGGGCAACAGCCTGGACTATGCTTTTATGGATAGGAAGAAGTTTCAAATTGATTTAAGGCAAAACGAAACTGAAAAGAAACCTGAAGAAACAACAGAAGATCCTCCTGAAGAAGAAGTGGAAGGAGTGCAAGAAAAAGAAAACCAAG
This sequence comes from Lentibacillus juripiscarius JCM 12147, assembly GCA_001311805.1. The sequence continues at coordinate 2,585 of BBCA01000010.1, forward strand.
TCAGGACGAGCACAACGAATTCACAGGATACTGATGGAGAAGATTCAAGGAATTATGGCAACAATTCCGAATATGAATCTGAAAGCGTGAAGAAAGAAACGATAACAATAGACGAACCAAAAACGGAAAAGAAAGGTACAAAAGGTAATAAACCAGGTGGTGAATCGACAGAAACAAATAAGCCATCACCACCAAAAGAAGAGAGGCCTACTGAAGGTGGACAAAGTGAACAAGATGACGGACAAAAGAACAAAGAAGACAAAACGGAAGATGACAATGAAAAGAAAGAAGAGGGCGAGCTAGATAAGCCAGACAGAGATAAAGACAATAATGGGGGAGTCACCTTCACCCCAAGAACCTGACAAAGATGAAGAACAGCAGCCCGAAGAACCTCCATCCACAGATAAAAATGAAAATGAGAAAACAGATAATAACGACAGACAACAAACCCAAACAAACGACGCATCCCGGCAACAAGAATCTCCTAACAAATACTCCTAAAAACTTGGTTAACCACACACCAAGTTTTTATTGTGGCACTCCAGCAGTGTCAATTGATTACCATTAAACCCGGTGATAAACTTACATTATGGTTGCCGCAATGAAGTTTATAATAAAGGAGAACATTTTATGAAAGTCAAAAAGGCCATTATACCTGCTGCTGGCTTGGGGACGCGCTTCTTACCCGCTACAAAAGCCCAGCCAAAAGAAATGCTGCCGATCGTTGACAAACCAACTATCCAGTATATTGTGGAGGAGGCAGTTGCCTCTGGAATTGAAGATATCATTATTATATCAGGCAGAGGAAAGCGTGCTATAGAGGATCACTTTGATATTTCCTATGAACTGGAAGAGAAGTTATCTGCTAAAGGCAAGACTGAAATGCTTGAAATGGTGCAATCCATTTCCAATTTGGCAAACATCCATTATATCAGACAAAAAGAGCCTAAAGGACTTGGACATGCTATTCAATGTGCCAGCAGCTTTGTTGGGAATGAGCCATTTGCTGTCCTCCTGGGAGACGATATAGTGGAAGCAGATGAACCGTGTTTAAAACAGCTTATGAACGTTTATGAAAAGTATAATTCATCTGTCGTTGGTGTCCATCGTGTACCGGAAGCAGATGTGTCAAAATACGGCATTATCCAGCCAGGTGCGCAAGATTATGGCCCATCAGTTAAAGCGATAGACTCACTGGTTGAGAAACCACAGACGAATGACGCCCCTTCGAACATGGCTGTGATGGGAAGATACGTTCTTACCCCGGCTGTTTTTGACATACTGAAACATCTGGAACCCGGAAAAGGCGACGAAATTCAGCTGACGGATGCCATTGAAAGATTGAATGCACAAGAACAAGTTTTGGCTTATAATTTTTCAGGAAAGAGATATGATATTGGCGATAAATTAGGGTTTGTCCAGGCAACGATTGATTTTGCATTAAATCGGACAGATTTACATACTGATATCGAATCTTATATGAAGAAGACGCTTGATCACCTTGAAAAGCAGGAGGATATACAATGAATATCGCAGTAATCGGAACAGGTTATGTTGGCCTTGTAACCGGCGTTTGCCTATCCGAATTAGGAAATAGTGTGACCTGCATTGATATAGATGCAGACAAAATATCCATGTTAGAAAAAGGACAAAGCCCAATTTATGAATCAGGGTTGGAAGACTTATTACAAAACAATATCGGAAGAGGTAATTTGAATTTCACAACTGACTATGAGAAAGGGTTATATGATAAACAGCTGATTTACATTGCGGTTGGAACACCACAGGGGGAAGACGGATCGGCTGATTTAACCTATATCAATAAAGCGTGCGAATCTCTAGCTAGGAACCTTAAGCAGGATGCAATCATTGTTACGAAAAGTACAGTACCGGTTGGCACGAATGAGTATATCATGAAAAAAATCCAATCCAGTTTGCCACAGGATATCACAATTAAAATTGCATCTAATCCTGAATTTCTCCGGCAAGGTTCCGCTGTACATGATACATTCCATGGTGACAGGATTGTAATCGGGTCGGATGACGAAGAAGCGCTTGAAACGCTGGAAAGAATAAACGCTGATTTTAATCTTCCAATTGTCAAAACAGATCTAAGAAGTGCGGAAATGATTAAATATGCTTCAAATGCGTTCTTGGCAACCAAACTGAGTTTCATTAACGAGATGGCTAACCTGTGTGAACGGTTAGGGGCAAATGTTGATAGTGTTTCCAGCGGGATGGGGATGGATAAGCGTATTGGAAGTTCATTCTTGAATGCTGGCATCGGTTATGGCGGATCCTGTTTCCCTAAAGATACGAGAGCAATTATTTCAGCAGGGAAGGATGCAGACTATCATATGTCCTTGCTGGAAAGTGCGGTCGATGTGAATGAACGACAGAAAGTAATCATTGTGGATAAAGTAATGGAACGGTTTTCGAACATAAGTGGGAAGAAAGTTGCTGTTCTGGGGCTGGCATTTAAACCAGGCACCGATGACATGCGTGAAGCACCATCTATATATGTGACGGAAAAACTATTAGCCGAGGGTGCTGTGGTTCATGCCTATGATCCTGTTGCAGCAGACAATGCTCAGAAAATACTGCCCGGTCAAATAAGGTATGCCTCCAGTGTTGAGGAAGCTATTGACGGGGCGGACATGGCATTAATACTAACGGAATGGAACGAGATAAAGGAATTTCCTTGGGAAAGCTATAAAGAGCATATGAACAATGCAGTCCTATTTGATGGGAGAAATTGTTTCCGTTTGGATAACATTGCTGGGAGTGGAGTCGAGTACCACTCAATTGGACGTCCTGCTATAAAGGGTTAATCTAAGAAAGGAAGGAGGCAAAATGTGTCGACTTCCTTTTGTCTTTATTGAGGAAATAATGAAATTAAAATGCCATGGATAACTGAACAGAATCAGCCACGTCCAGCTCCAGCACCCAGCGACTAGTGGACTTCCTTCACCTCCGTACGATAAGTCAACAGCGATTCACTTACGTTCATCGTGTTTCCTTTATCTCCTACGGCTAGTAGGGAAGATCGGCTAAACCCGCCGCGATGCGCGGCAACGCCGACCCACCTGCGACGCGCAGGCGCAGTCCATACGTCGCTACGACGCACAGGAAGTGCTAGTGCAGGCGTTGTCACAGGACGTGACGGTTTTAGCCTGTAAGGGTGCTTCCGCTTTTGTTTTTTGTAACAAATTGTTACCTGAGAGTCATTATTTTGACAATTTATTATTTCATCATGCTATGGTATAATGCCTTGAGATTAATTGGTTTATTCGGTTTTATAGGGAAGGCTGAGCGATGTGGAAAAGAAAAAAGTCTTGTTTTTATTTACCAGATGGGTTCTGGCGGCGCTGCCAGGACGATGCTGAATATTATTAATAACCTTGATAGGACTAGATTTACACCTATACTTGTGACATTAAACTACGATGGGGATTATGAAGAATATGTAAAACCGGATATAAAGTTCATCAAACTCCGGACGAAACGACTGCGTTCAGCAATTTTTCCGCTGGCCAAAGTGATACGGAATGAAAAGGCTGCTATTGTGTTCAGCACGATTCCCAATTATAATACGATTGCGATATTGGCCAAATTGGTCTCTTTTACACGTGCAAAGAATGTCGTCCGGGAAGCCGCCTATCTTGGCGGAGACTTTTCCACAAATATAAAGTTAATGATGTATGGATTATTGTATCGGCTATCGAGTAAAATAATAGCTTTATCCAAGGGTGTTAAAGACAACCTGGTTAACCGTTATAAAGTAAGTGCTAAAAATGTTGATGTTATTTATAATCCTGTTGATCTTGAAGGTATAGAGCACAATATACAAACAGGCCAAATAGCTGATGAGCACCAATCCATCTTTAATGACAATGCGAAAGTAATGATAACTGCTGGGCGGCTCGTCAAAGATAAAGATCATAAGACGCTCTTAAACGCATTTGCGAAAGTGAACACCCGCCTCCATGCGAAGCTCGTCATTCTTGGCCAGGGTGAGCTTGAACAGTCATTAAAAGAACAGGCAAAGAAACTTAATATTGCTGATAAAGTCTTTTTTATCGGGTTTCAGCGTAATCCTTATATTTATTTCAGACATGCTGATCTATTTGTATTATCGTCGATTCACGAAGGATTTGGCCATGTCCTTGCTGAGTCGTTGGCAGCAGGCACACCTGTTGTCTCCACCTATTGCAAGCCAGGTGCGGCTGAGGTACTGAATCACGGAGAATTTGGCGTGATGTGTGAAGTCGGTGACGCGGAAGATATGGCTGCGAAAATCTATGAAACACTTACATTAAATGAAGAACAGCTAACACGTATGATTGAAAAAGGCAAAAAGCGTGCAAGTGATTTTGCCGCAAAAGCAATCGTTAAACAATATGAGAACACGTTCGCTAATACTATTGGCGAATATAACAGAGATATTGACAGGGGATGAAAGGTATGAGATCGAGCAAACGTGTTGTTCATATGACAACCGTCCATTATCCCTATGATCCAAGGATTTATCATAAGGAATGTACTTCATTGCAGGAAGCGGGCTTCGATGTGACGCTGATTGCCCAGGAAGCAGGAAATGGTGTACAGAAAGACAGTGAAATAAAGCATATTCCTGTAAAAACGTATAAAAGCAGGCTGAAACGAATGCTTTTTGGAACGTTCGACGCATTCAGGAAGGCTAAAAAGTTAGATGCCGATGTATACCATTTTCATGACCCTGAATTGCTGCCAGTTGCATGGCTTCTTAAAAAGAAACACAATACGGTTATCTATGATATCCATGAGGATTATATCACAAGTATTATGCAAAAAGATTACATGCCAAGGCCTGTAAGAAAAGTGATAGCGTCGTTGTACAAGTACATTGAAAAGTTTTTCTCACGCAGGTTCGAACTGTGCCTGGCTGAGAAATACTATAAAGATATGTATCCTAGGGGAAAATGTGTTTTGAACTACCCGACCGTTAATCAAACGTTTGTTGAACACGAGCGGAATAAAGGCCCGCTGGAAGACAAACTGCTGTATACTGGGAATGTATCGAAAGTACGGGGTTCACACATTCACGCAAAATACCACTTATTCATGACCAGGTTTCGGTATGTTTTGTAGGCAAGTGCCCAGGCGATTTAGCTGAAGAAATGTTCGCTATTGCCGGAGAGGAAAAAGATCGACTGGAATTAGAAGGTATCGACCGCTTTATTGAAAAGGAAGATATCGAATCAAGATATCTTAGTCGCAATTGGCTAGCCGGTATTGCTTTGTTTCCGCCCACTGAGCATTACATGAAAAAAGAGCTAACGAAGTTTTTTGAGTATATGAACGCTGGCCTGCCAATTTTGTGTTCTAATTTCCCGGTCTGGAAAGAGTTTGTGGAAACCTATGAATGTGGGCTGGCTGTTGACCCTTATGACGGGGAAGAGATAAGGAAAGCCATTGACTACTTGCGGAATAATCCGGAAGAGGCAAAGCGTATGGGTGAAAACGGGAAACATGCGGTAACAGAAAGTTTAAATTGGCATGCGGAGGAACAGAAACTGGTAGCATGGTATGATCGGTTGATTGCCGGAAAGTAAACAGGTGATGATATGGGAATCCAACATACAGAACAGGAAAAGAATTTGCTGATTTCAGTTATTACACCAGCCTATAATGCGGAGGAATTCATCGGTGAAACGATTGAATCTGTCATAAACCAGACTTACTCCAACTGGGAAATGATTATCGTTGATGATTGTTCTTCTGACAAAACAGTGGAGCATGTAAAAAGGTACAGCATGCAAGATGAAAGAATTAAGCTGGTGGAACTCGAGGAGAACAGCGGGTCTGCTATAGCACGCAACAAGGCAATGGAGGAAGCCCGTGGCCAGTATATAGCCTTTTTGGACAGTGATGACCTTTGGTTTCCGGAAAAGCTGGAAAACCAGCTGCGTTTCATGCAACAAAAGGATATTGCCTTTTCGTTTACCAAATATGTCCGGATGGAAGAGGATGGCACTTTAAAGAACACGGTATCCAAAGCACCGGAGTCAGTTGGATATACGGACTTATTGAAACATTGTGTTATAGGCTGTCTGACTGTCATGATAGACCGCGAAAAGGTTGGACACCCTAAAATGGTTAATATCCGGACAAGGCAAGATTATGCTTATTGGCTGACGATAACAAAGAAAGGTTTTCGCGCATACGGGCTGCCGGAAGTGCTTTCCAAGTACCGGTCCGTTCAGAATTCCATCTCCAGTAATAAAATAAAGGCGGCCAAACGCCAATGGTATGTGTACCGAAAAGTCGAAAAGAAAAATATCTTTCAAAGTTTATGGTACTTTCTTCATTACTCAAGTAAAGGGCTTAAAAATCTTATCAAATTTAAAATTGTCGGCCCGAAACAGTTAATTGTACGAATCAGGCGGTGTGATTTAGTTATGAAAACATATATTCAGGAAATGCTAAGACGAAAAGATTTATTATTTATTTGGTGAAATCCGGGTTGAAAGCAGAACACCGGAATAGTTACCTTGGTTATTTCTGGTGGCTTTTGGATCCACTGTTAAACGTGCTTGTATACTACTTCTTAGTCGTCATTATATTGGACAGGGGCAGCGATGACTATCCGCTTTTCCTTGTAATAGGCCTAGTAGTCTGGAGATGGGTGAGTTCTGCTGTCAATTCATCAGCAAAATCCATTTTACGGTACAGTTCAATTATTAACCAAGTTTATTTACCTAAGTCCATTTTTCCATTATCCTTTACAATTTCGCAAATGTTTAACTTCCTATTTGGTTTGATTGTCATTGCCATATTCCTGACATTATACGGCGAAATGCCCAGTTGGCAAATCATTTATCTTCCATTGATTATCCTGATTACCATGCTCTTCTTAATGGCAGTCGGATTTGTATTGGCATACGTAACAGTGTTTGTACGTGATATTGACAATATTCTTACCTATGTGACTCGTTTATTTTTCTATGCTTCCCCAATTATTTGGGAAGGCGGTCGATTGCCAGAGAAATGGAGCATTTTGTGGATATTAATCCAATTGCGATTTTAGTGAGAGCCTATCGGGACGTTTTGATGCGTGATATGAGTCCTGATTTCACCGGACTATTTATCATTTTGATTGCGTCCATTATCGTGATGATATTGGCTCTGCGTCATTATAGCAAGCATGAACACAAAATTATTAAAGCATTGTAAAAGAGGGATTTTATTTGGTACACAAAAAAGATCCGGCGACAGACGAGAAAGTTATAAGAGCGAAAAATATTGGCGTATCTTTTTACTCCGGCAACCATAAAGACGATTATAAATCCAAGGTGCTTAAATTTATTAAACAGCGGGGTAAAGTGCAAAAACAGGAAAAGATCTGGCCGCTGAAGGATATTAATTTTGAAGGCCTCCAGGGCGAAATTCTTGGTATTATCGGTTCGAATGGTGCCGGGAAAAACGACGCTCAGTAAAATTATAACCGGCATTCTACAGGAAGATAAAGGACACATACACGTGGACGGCAAGGTGACAGCCCTTTTTTCATTCGGTATGGGGTTCAATAAAGAATTGACCGGCCGGGAGAATGTGTATCTGAATGGCATGATGCTTGGAATTGATAAAGAACTGATCAATCATTATATTGACGATATTCATGAGTTTTCCGAGCTGGGAAAGTTTATAGACCAGCCGATGAAATACTATTCCAGCGGCATGAAAGCACGGCTCGGTTTTAGCGTTGCGGCACACTTGGAACCGGAAATTCTGATTTTGGATGAAGCACTGAATACTGGCGATGCGAAGTTCAGCCAGAAAGCTGCCCAGAAAATGAAAGAACTTGTCAAACGGGCTAAAATGGTTATTATTGTGACGCACAGTCTTCCATATGCCCAGCGGAACTGCGACCGCTTGATCTGGGTGGACGGTGGCTCTGTTCGTGAAGATGGGGATCCGAAAGAAGTGATTGCGAACTATAAAGCGACGATGCCGGCGCGGCCGCCACGTAAGCGCCGCTTGCTTCAGCTTGATAAAACGGAAACGAATATCCAGGAAAAACGCCGTCGTCAAAGCAGAGAATGTAGGGGTGTCGTTTCAGCTTAAAGGAAACAACACATTTTGGGCTCTGAAAGACATGAATTTCGATATTAAAGTAGGCGAAGTTGTCGGGATTATCGGCCATAATGGCGCCGGCAAAAGCACGCTATGCAAAGTGTTGACAAAAATTTACCGTCCGGATGAAGGCAGATTGAACTGAATGGGGAAACGTCAGCACTTTTAGGGTACGGGACAGGATTTAACCCGCAGCTGACCGGCAGTGACAACATTTATCTTAATGCGATGCTGCTCGGAATCCCGAAAAAACGCGTCGATGAAAAGTACGAGGAGATTGTCGAATTTTCCGGGATAAAAAGGGCAATTGACAAGCCTGTCAAAGAATATTCCAGTGGCATGAAATCACGCCTGGGCTTCAGTATTGCTGCGACACTGAAACCGGACATCTTTATCATCGATGAAGCTCTATCGACCGGCGATATGGAGTTTCAGCAAAAGGCAAGTGAACGCATCCAGGATATGATTGAAAGTGCGAAAGCGGTTATTATCGTTTCGCATAACATGAACTTTGTCGAAAAGGTATGCACCCGTGCACTGTGGATGGAACAAGGCCAGATCCGTTACGACGGATCGGCAGAGGAAGCTGTTGCGAAATATAGGGAATCATTGGGCTTGAATAACAAACAGAATGGCAATCAGAACGCCGCGAAAAAGGCACGCCCGCAGAATGCAAACAACTAATCAATGACCAGGTATTGGTGGTGGACGTTTGGCTCGTTTTAATCAAAAAACAATCAGCAAGCTTGTCGACTGGGTATTATTTACGCTGCTTAACGAAAAGCAAAAAAGGTTATTTCAGGCTGGTTTACCGACAGCCAGAAAGACCTGCTGCGAAAATGGACACGTCGTGGTGAAAAACATGCGCAAAACAGAAGATAAAACAAGTAAAGCATCACCTTTACAACCTGGGCTTTACCGAAAGGGCGTTAGCTGAGCTGGAAACACTCTATTCGGCAACAGATGATGCGTATATGAAGCGCCTTGCCGCCTGGGAACTTGCTTTATGGCATGCCAACAAGTATACCGCGGAAGGTGCACAAGAGGCGCTTGTTTATATTCCGGCTGTTATAGCTGGGGAAACAGATACAGACCAGGTGAGAAGAGCGGCGATTATAAAGCGGAATGCCATGAACAGCTCGGTGAAGTGGAAGAAGGCAAACGGGCTCTTGAAGAGGCGCTCGACAGGCAGGAGCATCCCGATTTGTATCTGGCTATGGCAAATCTGGAAGAACCAGTTGACGAACGTACCAAATGGATGAACAAGGCAATGGATTTTTATGATTTGCAGTCTATTCGGTTCCATTCAAAAAACGACACGGTTACCTATGATGATTTACGCACGGAGCCAATGGTCAAAACGTACGAAAATGGCCCGAAAGTATCTGTCATACTGCCGGTGTTTAATGCGGAATACGGCGTCGCAACAGCCATTGAATCCCTACTTTCCCAGACGTGGCAAAACATGGAACTGCTCGTTGTTGACGATTGCAGCAGTGATAATACCAAAAACGTTGTGCGGGAGTATATGAAACAGGATTCCCGGATAACGTTACTATCCACACCTGCTAATAGCGGGCCATACGTCGCCAGAAATATTGGATTAAAAGCAGCCAGTGGTGACTTTGTAACCGTCAATGACTCGGATGACTGGTCTCATGCAGAGAAAATTGAAACGCAGGCAAAGCATCTGCAAACACACAAAAAGCCATTGCGAATACATCGGAACACGCACGGCTGACCGAAGACCTGAAGTTTTATCGGAGAGGGATGCCGGGGCGATATATTTTCCCGAACATGTCTTCCCTTATGTTTCGGCGAAAGCTAGTGCTTAAAAAGCTAGGCTATTGGGACAGTGTACGATTTGCGGCAGACGGTGAATTTAAGCGCCGGCTTGTCAAACAGTTTGGAAGAGGAGCATTTGTGGATTTGAACTCGGGCCCACTATCTTTGCCGCGGCAATCGCCTGCATCTTTAACCGGCAGTTCGGCCTTTGGCTACAATGGCTTCTTCAAAGGGGTGCGCAAGGAATATGTCGAAAGCTTGGAATTTCACCATAGCCGCGCTAAAGAGCTGTATTACCCTTTTCCAGAGCAGCAGCGGCCTTTTCCGGTCCCAGAGCCGATGTGGCCTGACCGGGAGGACAAACAGGCAGGTTACCGTTTTTTGATGTGGTGATGGCTTCCGATTTTCGAATCATAGATACAAATGACACGGTACTAAAGGAAATTAGCAGCTTGAAAGCTTCCGGAAGACGGATTGGTCTTATTCAAATGTATCATTATGACCTGGAAATAAACCGGGACGTGAGCCCTCTGGTGCGAGAATTAGTGGATGGTGACCAGGTGCAAATGCTGGTGTACGGGGAAAAGATGAAGACAGATGCGTTGATTGTCCTGAATCCAGTCGTGCTGAACGACTGGCAGCAATATATCCCCGGGGTAGACGCTGAGCAAATCCACGTTCTTGACAAGCAGGCTTTGGACGACCCCGACGAAGAACACGCAATGCAGCTCATGCAGACATACTTTGGCAGCAGTGGAATGTGGCATGCGGGCGATATGCACATACAGGAGCTAGCGGGAAGCGGTGTGGTGGCTGAAGCCGTTGCCAGCCGGGATGGAAAGAGGGTAGCAGACGATGCCGGACAACAATAAGAAGTGTGACAGCCGCCAGCATCGACATGATAAACTGCAAGCCAGACTGACCGCTCTGGACAAGGAACTGGCTGAAAAACAGGTGCACTATGCACATACAGAAAAACAGCTGCTGCAGCGGAAAGCACAGTTTCATGCTGTTCAGCGCAATGGAGGCAGCAGCTAGGGCGAAACGAACATTTATCAGGTTCTTCCGATCGGCCGCTGCCTATGTGCTCGGCAGACGGAATATAAAACAGCTTTACAGCAGAGCATATAAACAGAAAAAAGCTGAAAACGAATTAAAGAAATATAAGTATTATCTGTATGAACTGGGCTTCACGGAAAAAGCATTGGCCGATCTTGAAAGTCTATACGATAATCCGGTTAATCACTACCAAAAACGAGCTGCCGCATGGGAGCTCGCTTTGTGGCATAGTGGAAAATATTCGAAAGAGGGTGCGTTCCAGGCACTGCAGTATCTATCGGTCGTCACAAATAAGAAAAAGATGAAGACCGACTGCGACGGGCAGCTATTTTAAAAGCGGAGTGCCACGACATCCTCCAGGAAGCCGAAGCGGGCAAGAGGGTTATAAACGAAGCACTAAGCATCGACAACCACCCGGATTTGTATTTGGCCCGTGCGAACCTGGAACGATCAATCGAAGAACGTGTGAGATGGATTAATAAGGTTATGGACTTATACGATTTACAGTCTGTTCATTTTGATTCGGATGAAGAAAACGTAAACTATAACGACCTGAGAACAACACCAATCGATAAAAAAATAGAAAATGGACCAAAAGTGTCTGTAATTTTACCAGCTTATAATGCGGAACAAGGTATTTCCACCGCAATCGAGTCGATTATTTCGCAAACGTGGCAACATATCGAGCTATTAGTCGTTGACGATTGCAGTTCCGATAACACAAAAGAAGTTGTCAGGGACTACATGAAGAAGGATTCAAGGATTACATTAATGTCCACACCAGTCAATAGCGGCCCGTACATTGCAAGAAATATAGCATTGAAAGCGGCGACCGGCGAGTTTGTCACAGTTAATGACGCTGATGACTGGTCCCACGCAGAAAAATTGAAATACAGGTGAAACACCTGCAAGCTAATAAAAAATCATCGCCAACACGTCTGAACACGCACGCCTGACGGAAGAACTTATCTTTTACCGCCGTGGCACACCTGGCAAGTATATTTTTTCAAATATGTCATCCTTCATGTTCAGGCGGAAGCCAGTCATCGAAAAGCTTGGCTATTGGGACAGTGTCCGGTTTGCTGCCGATGGTGAATTTAAACGCAGATTCACAAAGGTTTTCGGCAAAGCCAGTATCGTTGATTTAAAAACTGGTCCCCTATCCTTGCCAAGGCAATCTGTTGAATCGCTGACTGGCAGCTCGGCATTCGGCTATAATGGCCATTTTAAAGGGGTGCGGAAGGAATATGTGGAAAGCTTTGAGTTTTACCACCAGCGGACAAGTTCGTTATATTATCCGTCCTCCCAAACCAATCGTCTTTTTCCTGTTCCGGAACCAATGTGGCCGAAGCGGGAGGAAAAAAGGTCCGGGCGTCGCCATGTTGACATTGTCATTGCTTCGGACTTTCGCCTGTCGACTGATGTGAATAAACAATAATCGAGGAAATACGCGCACATCGAAAAATGGGGCTGCGTACAGGGCTGGTCCAGATGGCTGAATATAACTTCCGTGCACCACGAGTGATAAACCATGACATAAGGGATCTCATCGATGGGCATGATGTTCAAATGCTGGTTTATGGAGAGCAAATCACATGTGACATTATGATAATCAAAAATCCTTCCATTCTGGAGGAAAGGCAACAGTTATTCCTGATATAAAGCCAAATGCCGTGCGGGTAGTCGTCGAGCAGCCCCCTTTCCAGCACCCTGGTTATCATATTCGAACATGTTCCAAGCGAATTATGACATATTTTGATAAAAGGGGAAAATGGTACCCGAAAAATGCGTCCATTCGTGGTATATTAGAAAGGGACTATAAGAAAGATTTAAGATTCATCAATTTGGCAGTGGAGAACTGGCCGGATATAGATGATGATAACTGCAGAAGATACAGTAATTTTTTGGGAAATTGGCTTGTTGACGAAAACCCATATGTACAAGGGGATGGTTACGATCAATAAACAGCAAGACCATTGGAATAATGATACGGATTCCCTGCCGTCTGAAAAAGAACAAGAATTAACGGGCCGGCTTATGGAAAAAGAAGCAGAAATAAACAAAACAGATAAGAAGATTAAAGACAACGAAAAACAAATTAAGAACATTGAAAAGAGCAAGACATGGAAGTACAGTAAACCCTTAATGAGCGGTTTATTCGCAAATAGCAAAGACAAGCAGTCAGAATATATCAGACAGCTGGAAGACAAGCTAGAACAAACTGAAAAAGAACTATATCAGGCAAAAGAACATATCCATCACCTTAAGCTTAATGCCAGTAAGCTGGACAGTCAGCAAATTAGCGAAACTGTTCATGCGAAGAAGAATGATGGGAAGCTTCTGGATTATATCGACCATCTTGTACGGCAGAAAAAGAACATAATGCAAATTACAACCGGACGTTGCGGTATGCGGCTAGGGTTTTCATGAATGAAAACCTGATTATAAAAATCTGGTTTATTCGAAGGTTTTAAAGGGGTTGCATTCAGAAGACATCCCAGAATTCATGATCAGAGCAGGTTTAACCGATGAAAATAGTATTTCGCTGAGCCCGGCAGTTTCTTTTCGGGCATTATTGAATGTCAGGATGCGACAAAAACAGCTTACAGGGACTTTGCCCGAGTGGCGGCTGGATAATAAGCCCGTTGCCTATTCGTTTATTGAGCAGCTTGGGTTAAGAAAGCCATGGACATCCAGTGAAACATACAAGCTGGCGGAACTTCCTGAGAAAGAAAATATTGTTATAAAGCCTGCCGATGGTGCAGGTTCACGTGGTGTCTATCTTGTATATGGTTTTAATGATATAGTAGACATGAAAAGATCGAAAAATGTCGGAAGCTGGGAACAACTAAAGGATAGTATGGAACAGGACCTTGAGACTGGATGGGTTCAACACGACGAATGGTCAGTAGAGGAACTTATTCTGGAAAACGACAACACACCGGCAAGCGACATAAAGTTTTATTGTTTTTACGGGAAAGTCGGCTTGATCCTGGAGATTGTCCGTGTTCCTGAACGGAAATATTGCTGGTGGACTGTTACCGGTGAAAGAGTTCGCACCGGGAAGTATGACGAAGAATTATTCAAAGGCAAAGGCGTTACACAAGATGAAATTGATCTCGCGAACGATATAAGTCTGAAAATACCAGCGCCGTTTGTCAGGATTGACTTTTTACGGTCTGGCGATAGGCTAGTATTCGGTGAATTCACACCGAAACCGGGAAATTATGACGAATTTGATGATGCAACAGATCAGTGGATGGGTGACTGCTTTACAGAAGCACAAGGAAGGCTGACGAACGACCTGCTGCTTGGCAAACAGTTTGAAGCTTATAATCAACTAATGAAGACTTTGAATTACTGAACACTTAACGGGTTGGTTTTAGGAGGAAATCGAATGGAAGATAACAACAAAGAATGGCTGCCGCATCTATCAAGTGAAATTGTTTCCGAAGCACACGGAAATTTACTGGATGCTTATGCCGTTTCACTTGAAGGCTGGAGAAGAGGATTAACATTAAGATGGCACGCAAAAGACTCAGAAAAATTCAGCGAAATGAAGACATGGTTCGTTGATAACCCAGGTCAGTTATTCTCCCTCAGTTCCAAAGAGCGAACACATTATTTCTTTCGGACAAGAGGGGATAAAGTAACGAATGAAGCGGTGGAAATAGGGAAGGATAAAGAAAAAACAAACAGGCATTGAAAAAGCGGATGTTCCAGTACCTGAGGGCAAACAGTTTTCTGCTGAAGCAACGAATGAAGCTATATTAGAGTACGCATCCTCCATTGGCTACCCTGTTGTTTTGAAACCAACAGACGGGAGCTTTGGCAGAGGGGTTATAGCTAATATTACAAGTTCCGGCGAGCTCGAATATTCCCTTGCTTATGTACGTTCTGACCTTAATTACTCCGATGTCATAGTGGAACGCTATATTCCGGGAAGTGAACATCGGATTTATGTGGTAGATAATCAAGTTGTTGGTGCGATGAATCGAATACCTCCGAATGTTGTAGGTGATGGAATAAACGCCATCGAATCCCTGGTTGAGCTTAAAAATGAGGAGCGGGAGCTGAACCCTCGCCTTGTCAGCTGTCCTATTATTATAAACCAGGAAAACATGGACTACTTAGGCCGGAAAGGCTATGCATTAGATACGATACCGGAGTTAAATCAGCAAGTTTTCTTAAGTGATAAAAGTAACATTTCATTGGGGGGGCGACCCAGTAGACGTGCTGGATGAACTCCCGGAAGAGATAAAGCGTACAGCCGTCAATGCTATTAAAGCCATACCCGGGCTTTCGCATGGAGCAGTGGATCTGATTATCAATCCAGACAAGCCAGCGAGTGAAGCGGGGTATGTCATTGAACTTAATCCGACTGCCCAGCTAGGTGGCCTGCTATACCCGATCAAGGGGAAACCACGGGATATACCAGCAGCTATTATTGATTATTATTTTCCAGAAACGACAGCATTTAAAGTCGATAAAACACAAGCATATTTTGATTTCCATGATGTTCTGGAGCCATTGCAATCAAGAGATGCGAATACAACTACCGTTACACCATCTCCATTAGGCAAACTGTATGCAAAAAATATACAGTGAGTGGAGACGTTCAGGATATTGGTTATCACCGGGGCTTACGTAAACAAGCCTTCGAAAGATACTTGCACGGATTTGTGATGAATATGGAAAACGGTGATATTGAGGTAGTAGTAGCTGGCACTGATCCTGATATGGTTGATGATTTTAAGAATGCCTTATGGGAAGATGAAGAGCGTGCAAATGTAATGGAAGTCCAGGTAAGCAACTACGAGGAACCAATAAAGTTGGATTTGAAATAAAAGTTGACCTAAAAACCCAACGCGAAGAGATCAAACGTTATAAGCAAGAATTTGAAGTAACAGAACTGGCTATGAAAAAAGCTGAGGTTCAACGCAGGAAATTTTATGAGAGTATGTCCTGGCGAGCTACTAAACCAATCAGGGCAGTTGGAGCCGTATTCAAGAAATTTAAATAAAACCGGTCAGGAAAAAATGGGGGCCTATGCGAGATGAAGGAAAAACAGGGGATAAGTCTTCCGCAACTCACAAATGAAATTGTAAAAAATGCAAGAAAGACCAGGCTTGACGCCTTTGCTGTAGCACTTGAAGGCTGGCGCAGGGGTCTGAAGCTGAAATGGTACACGAAGGATTCAGAACACTTCGATGACATGGTTATTTTTGGTGTTAACCCACCGGGAAGGTTATTCTCCCTCAGCTCTGAAAAAAGGACCCATTACTTTTTCAGAACGAGGGGAGACAAAGTAACGAACGAGGCGGTTGACATTGGTTCCGAAAAAGATGATACAAAAGAGTGGATGAAAAAGCAGGGGTTCCCATTCCTCAAGGAACAGGGTTTACAGAAGATGCAACCGATGAAGAGATTATAAATTATGCCAAATCACTGGATTTCCCACTTGTCCTGAAGCCAACCAATGCCAGTCTTGGTAATGGTGTTGTAACTAATATCCAAAATGAAGAGGAATTCATTAAAGCCGTTTACTATGTAAGAGACGAGCTAGGCTATGGTGAGGTCGTTGTTGAACAACATGTTCAGGGTGAAGAATATCGTGTGTATGTTATAGAGGACCAGGTAGTAGCGGCTTATAACAGGGTGCCAGCCAACATAATCGGCGATGGCACACACAATATTGAAGAATTGATTGAGCTGAAGAATCATGAGCGTAAAAAGAATGCACGATTGAACAGCTGCTTAATTGAAATGGATAAAGAAATTCAGGAATTCATTGAATCAACAGGATATAGGCTTGACAGCATCCCTGAAAAGGGAGAAAAGATATTTCTTCGACAAAAGACAAATATTTCTTCAGGCGGGGATCCTATTGATGTAACCGATAGTATGCCTGAACATTATAAGAATGTTGCCATTAATGCTCTTAAGGCTGTTCCAGGCCTGTACCATGGTGGCGTGGACATTATTGTCAATGGTAATAAGGCGGTTGTCATCGAATTAAACCCAACGGCCCAAATCGGAGGTATACTTTTTCCACTGAAAGGGAAAGCACGTAATATACCAGGTGCGATTATTGACTATTACTTTCCGGAAACAAAAGGAATGGATACCAGTGATTCACAAATTTATTTTGATTTGCTAGATGTTTTGGAACCACTGGAAAACCGATCAGCACTCGAAGTGGAAGTCACACCTGCACCAATGGACATTTGCATGCAAAACGCTTTGTTGTCACTGGCAACGTACAACGTTATAGCTACCATCGCTGGCTTAAAAAACAGGCTATGGACAGGCATTTGCATGGATATGTTAAAAATATGGTTTTTGACGAAATTGAAATTGTCGTAGCAGGGACAAGTAAAGCAAATGTTGCAGAGTTCAGAAAGATAATTAATCAATATCCCCAAGGCTCCAAAGTTACTAATATTGAAGAAGAAAATTATGATGAACCTGTGATGGTAGGCTTCGAAATTGAAGAAACGTTTAATGTAACTAGTGCCAAATCTGTCCAACATGCGATGAGGAAAATGGAAAAAGATCTGAACCATATGACGAAGCAGAAGAATCGTACCGAAAAGGACAATCGTCAAATATTGGAGAGTACATCTTGGAAAGTTACAGAGCCGCTGAGGAAAATGGGGGCTTTGGTTAAAAAGAAATAGTACTTAAAGTGAAGTGAGTGGATTTGTTGAAAGAGGTTTTTCTAGATTGGCTTTCCAGTACACATACGGGGTATTCATATCGAAATTCCTTCCTGATCGCACTGGAAGGATGGAGAAGTAGACTTTTACTTTAATTTTATAGTAGTCCTTTAGAGGTTACAGATATTCAGCTTATCGGGTTGGACCTAATTGGAAACTTTCTCTATAAGCTCTACAGAAAAATGAAGAGCAGATGAGAGTTAAATGCAGTACTAGGCAGAGTCATTATTTCTATATTGAAAGTTTGCGAGGTTTAAGTAATGAATGATCAAACTAACAAAGTATCTTTAACGGCTGTTGGCGATGTATTACCTCACGGTAGAGTATATGGTGGAATAAAGAAAGAATCTGGGTACAATTTTGAGGAAAAATTAGAAAATGTAAATGGGCTTTTGGGTAGTTCAGATATTACTACAGCAAATTTAGAATCAATTATAGCCGGCAAAGAAATTGGACTATCCTCTTACCCAAGATTTAACAGTCCGGTTGAAATAGGCCATACCTTAAAAAGCATGGGAGTCGATCTGGTAAGTATTGCTAATAATCACATGCTAGATAGAGGTGAAAAAGGATTACTGAAGTCCATTCGTAATTTGGATAGAATTGGCCTGGAATACGATGGTGGATATAAATCATTTGAAGATCAGGATAGGCTTCGTATCTTCAAAACGAATGGTCTTAGGATTTGTTTCGTATCTTATACAAGAGGTACTAATTTCATCAAAGTCCCAGAAGATAAACCTTATTTAGCGAACTCTTTGAAAGAGATTAATCCCTTAAAGATTTATAGTACTCTCAGGAGAATTAAAAAAAATAAACTGGCCGATGTGATTGTTGTAAATATGCATTTCGGTGAGGAATATCATTTATATCCATCATCTACACAAAAGGAGATATCCGCGTCGTTAGCCGACGCAGGTGCTGATGTGATAGTTGGTCATCATCCACACGTTTACAACCACCTGAGTGGATTGAAACGTCGCGTGGGACCAAGACGTTTGTGGCTTATTCTTTAGGTAATTTCTTTACTGGTCAGAATGGTTTGCATAGACAGATAGGTGCTGTCCTGTCGTTAGATATTACGAAGCCCAGAGAAGATTACAAAGGAATTGAAATTCGTAATCCAAAATACGAATTAACCTTTGTAAGTAATAAAAGGCAAAAAGATTATAAGATGCACATCTTCCGTGATTGGATAAAAGAAAATAAGGAAATTAGTACTGCTGAGGCAATATTTGATTCAGAAAAAGTCTATTCAGAAGTAATAGACAGAATGCGCAAAGAAATAAGTAGCTTGGATATCAAATAACGAAAATTAGGTGAATTTGCAATGGAAAATTATAAAAGTACATGGCTGCCACATTTGAAACATGCTGTTCCTAAAGCTGCACAGGGAAAAGGAACCTGTATGTATATTATGGCTTTAGAAGGATGGAGAAGAGGACTTGAATTAAGATTTATAAAGAAAAAAGGAATGGGTTTGCTTCGTTCTGTATCATTTTCATTAAGTGATGGAAAAACAAAACATATCTTCAGTGGTTCACGTGGAGATTTTGTTACGAAAGAGGCAAGAAGGATCTGTACTGATAAAGGTCTGACAAATAAACATCTGGAAGGGGCCAATGTGCCGGTACCAGGTGGCAAATCCTTTGAGGAGACAAATACAAATAAAGAGATTATTAGTTATACTAATTCCCTAGGTTATCCCGTAGTAGTGAAACCAAGTGGCTCTGAAGGTGGCGGAGTGGGTGTCATTACAAATATAAAAACCAGGAAGAACTAGGGGATGCGTTGAAAAAAGTACGAGGCAACAAGCGAGTTCCGGTAATCGTTGAAAAGTTTTTCTCAGGTGAGGATTTCAGGGTATATGTCCTTGAAGACAAGGTTATAGGCGCTTTCCATAGAAGGGCTGCAAGTATCGTTGGAGATGGTAAGTCAAATATTAAAACATTACTGTCCCAAAAAATAAAGAAAGACAAAGAAGCCCCTTTTTATCCTCGAGTGAAATCAAGATTGACCAGGCAATGAAAAATTACCTGGAGGAAAAAGGATTAAGCTCCTCATATGTCCCAAAAATGGGGAAAGAGTTTTCCTTAGACGTAATGGAGAATATTTTGGACAGCGTGATTCGGTAAATGCGACAGATGAACTTCCTCAAAAAATGAAAGATATAGCAATATCAGCTGTACAGGCAATCCCAGGTCTGCCGCATGGTGGAGTAGACATGCTTATTAACCTTGAGAATAATGAAGGTGTTGTTAATGAAGTTAATTCAAGGGCCCAAATAAGTAATCATGTGTTCCCAATTGAAGGTAAGGCAATAGATATTCCTAAACACATAATTGATTATTATTTTCCGGAAACGAAAAATGACAAAGCGACAGATGTGAAATTCAATTTTGACTTTAAAACAGTCACTGATGCTTTTGAAGCAGGGACTGCTAAGGAAATCAAAATACCACCAATCCCAACTGGCCTTAAGACGGTCAAACGGTATGTAGTAACAGGAAGTAATTTAGATACGAAATACCGGAAATGGTTACAAAAGCAAGCTTTAAAAAGAAATCTCAATGGATATGTGAGATGTATTAACAATAATAGCATATCAGTCGTGGTAGCGGGTTCAGAGCATGTAGTGAAGTCGTTTAAAGATGTAATTAAAAAGTCTTCACCGAAGCCAACTGTTATTAAAAAATGTCGAAGGGAAAAAAAATTTGACAGAGCGGTTAAGGTAGGATTTGAACTAAGACAAAATACAAAGGTTGAAAACAAAAAAAAAAGAAGCAAACAGTACAAAAGCCCCCCGAACAACAAAAAATAAGAAAAAGAAAAACCCGTTTATACTTGTGAGAATAGCTAAATTACCTTTTAGGATTATAAGAAAAATTATAAGGAAAATAGGCTAATCATCAAATTTAAACCGGGGTTGTTATCAATAACCCCGATTTTTCTTTTAGTCATTTGTTTCTGTAAGTCGGTATTTATAATGCTCGGACTTAATCAAGGCAATTTCGCCTAATGCAAACTCCGCACCAGGGGCTGTATTAACCTCGAATAAATAAGGTTTGCCATCACTGTCAATTCCTATATCAATCCCCATGGATGTTATTTTCTTATTAAATATCTGTTCCATTTTATAAGGGAATTGCGAACCTATTCTTTTTAATGAATCGTTGACTGTCTCCCAATCTTCATAATTTGCTCTTAAAAAGGGCAATAGTTGACTGACGCTGCCCCCCTGCGAAACATTTGATACTATTTTTTGACCAGTACCGATTCTTATCATATATATAGCCGCCTGCCACTTATTGTTACCATTTTTCTCAAGGCGTATCCGGCAGTCAAATGGTTCACCGTTTTTTGTTTTCGAGTTTATATATTTTTGAAAAATATATTGGTTTTATTTATGTTGTTATTAAAGAATTCTTTGATTTCTCTTTTGCTTAAATTACTGACTTGGTTACCAAAAGTTAGAATGTAATCTCCTTTTGTTTAGCAAGTTTATATATGCCCTCACCTTTATGGCCTAATCTTGGTTTTAAGATGATTGTACCATGTTCTTTGAGGAACTCTTTGAATTCACGGAACTCTGTAATATGTTTGTTGGTATGATTAAATGGGCAAACTCTCCATCTTCTTTCACCTTTTGATAAACAGTATCTTTGGGACCAAATCTTCCAGAGGATAAGGTGCTTTTGGACTGTAGGAAATTAATTACTCTCTTATGTTTAAAACAATACACATTAATATCAACAAACGAGGGTATTGGGACCTCCTGTCTGACCCATTTATTTTCAATAAGCATTCGACCATTGATCTTCTCTCGCTCTATATCAACATCATTAGCGGTGAAATAAACAAGGTCTATGCCATTGTATTTAGTGGTTTTTGCTAGCAACCTTACAAACTTCTGCGGCTTTTGGATGTTTCTCATGAACCCAATCAGCATACGTATACCATCCTTTTTAATAAGAGTATAACATTTTTTATCTTTTTTACCATAAGTCGTTGGTCTATATTAAATATCTTGTTGTCGGAATATCTAACCTACCTAATACTTTGGACTTCTAGGTTTAAGTAACGGCACGATAAGCTATACTAGGTATAATATACTTTTTCTAAAAATTTGATGATTCAAGCGGAAAGAAGGAATTTTGAAATGATAATCGGTTTTATGAGGAATCACGTAACCCCCACGTATGTTGCCAAATTAACGTCACTTTTGTCAAAATCTCAAGGCATAGATGTCATATATATGCGCCCTGCAGACGTGAATGTGGCAAGCGGAACTGTAAAAGGTAAAATATATATTGATAATAAATGGACCCCAATTGAAACTGAGTTACCGGTGTTTATAGATATATCACCATACTGTTTTAAAAAGAAAAACATACAAATCATCCAGTACTTACGAGAGAACACGTTTCTGAGTGATGACAGGAAGAATACGCTAAATAAAAGAATGCTGCAAAATAAATTGTTGGAAGACCAAAGATTTTCCCATCTAGTTATTCCTACCACCAAAATAGAGGGTGATTTTGCGAGGATTGAAGAATTTACCCATAAATATGGGAAGATAGTATTAAAACCTATTTTCGGGGAACGAGGAAAAGGCGTTTACATACTTAAAAAGAAAAGTAAATCCTACAAATTAGGAATTAATACGCACGAAGAACGGTTGAATTATGATGAACTAAAGGATTTTTTGAAACATCGCTTAAGAACAAAGGATATATCATGCAAAAGTATATTGCTTCAAGAACTATGCATGGTCATCCTTTTGACTGCAGGGTACATGTTGAAAAGGACGGCAGGGGAAAATGGGTTGTTGCACGTAGTTTCATACGAATCGGCATCGGTCAAAAAGTAATATCAAATGTAAACCAAGGCGGTGGTATTGCTGATTTAAAGCCGTTCCTTGAAGCGAATTTTGGGGAGAAGAAAGGCACCATTGAAAAGAAAATTAATCACCTGGCATCAACCTTACCCTATAAAATTGAGGAATTAAGAAATACCCATATCATGTCTTTAGGGATGGACGTAGCAATAGATGAAAACGGTAAATTATACCTTTTTGAAGTGAATGGAGCACCCACAACTGCCCCCCTAAAGGCAGAGGCCGTAATGCTGAGAACAGAGTATTATAAATTCATTTTAGAAAATATAATTACTGATAACCTGAAAAAAGAAAATGAGCAATTTAAAGCAAAGTATGAAATAATAGAGCAACAAAAGAATCAATTTGAAAAGCGGTATAATGATATAAAAAGAGCAGGTCCTGGTTGGTTACCAAACCTATTCGTATTTTGGGAAGTGCGCTAAAACGTTTAAATGATTTCCCACTAAACTTAATGCTCACTTGATGAAAACATTGTCATTTCTGTTAGGAAATGATAATGTTTTTTTTTTAATTCTACGGTCATTAATCGACCTTTAATTATATATTACGGCAAAATAAGTCATAAGGGTCTTAACTTTAACAAATGAATGCATTATAATAGCAGTTATGATTTAAATAGGAGGTGATATAGATGTCTAAAAAATTATTTATCCCGTTTTTAGTCCTTTTGTTTACCCTATCTTTCGTTCTGAACACCACAAGTGCTGAAACGAGCAGCGAAACCGCTGACAATGGTGACAATTGTATAGTAATTGACTTGAACGAATTGGATAGGGAAGTAAAGCAAGAATACTTAGATTTGGCCAATAAGTATAAGTCGGTATCTAGTTCTTGTGATACAACATCAAGTAAAACAAAAGAAAGTGAAACTGACGGTACTTCTGAAGAAAAAATCAACAAATCCTGCTGAAAGTAAATGCACTAACAGAAGGTGAAAAACAAAAATTATTGAGCCTTACCTAGCTGGAGATGAAACTACACCGGATAACTCAGAAGTACAAAATTCTCCTGAACAAAAAGCTGGGGTACCATCTAAAACTGAAAAGAATGATGAGGATGCAGCCAAAGCTGAAAATGTAAAAACAGATGAACTGCAAGAGAAAAAAACTAAAGAATCAGTAGCTAAGGAAGCTGACGAACCACAAGAAGAAACACCTGAGGAAACAGAAACTGAAAAGACGAAGGACACAAAAACCACAACAACTATCACCACTTTCAGTATTAATCAACCAAAAACTGTTTCTAGCAGCAACACTCTTCAAAGAGGAGACAGAAGTGCCAGTGTACTAGAATTAAAGAAAGATTTAATTGAATTAGGATTTGATGGTTATGGAATGCTGCTTACACAGTACTTTGGCGATGGAACTGAGAAGAATCTCAGAGACTTTCAGGATTTCTACCGTCAGGATGTAACAGGAGTTGCAGGGCAGAAGGTATTCGATCAGATTGATTTTCTGCTGCCGAATCCATTCAGCAATGGGAAGCGTCATGTAGATACAATTAAGCTCAAGAAAGACCTGATTGCATTGGGTTTTGATAACTACGGTATGAAGCTGACGCATTACTTTGGAGACGGGACGGAAAAAAAAATGTTCGCGACTTCCAGGATTTTTACCGTCAGGAAGTGACCGGAATAGCAGATCAGGAAGTATTTAATCAGATTGACTTTCTGTTACCGAATCCGTTTAGCAATGGCAAGCGTCATGTCGATACGATAGAGTTTAAGAAAAAAACTCATAGAGTTGGGTTTTGATAACTACGGCATGAAACTGACGCACTACTTTGGAGACGGGACGGAAAAAACGTTCGCGACTTTCAGGAATTCTATCGTCAGGAAATGACCGGGGTAGCAGGTCAAGAAGTTTTTGATCAGATTGACTTTCTATTGCCGAATCCGTTCAGCAATGGCAAACGTCATGTTGATACGGTAGAGTTAAAGAAAGATCTAATAGAGCTAGGCTTTGATAATTATGGCATGAAGCTTACACAATATTATGGAGACGGGACAGAAAAGAATGTCAGGGACTTCCAAAGAGCCTATCAGATGAAAACGACCGGAACTGCCGGTAACACCATGCTGGAGAAAGTTGAATCTCTTCTTAGCAATGGTAATCGCCATAACGATGGTGTGCTAAGTAGGGGAGACAGAAGTGCTAATGTACTAGAATTGAAAAAAGATTTAGTTGAACTAGGCTTCGATGATTATGGCATGCTGCTTACAGAGTACTTTGGCGATGGAACTGAAAAGAATCTTAGGGACTTTCAAGATTTCTACCGTCAGAAAGTAACCGGCGTTGCAGGACCGAAAGTATTTGAACAAATCGACTTCTTATTGCCGAGTCCATTCAGCAATGGCAGACGTCATGTTGATACAATAGAACTTAAGAAAGACCTAATCAAATTAGGCTTTGACAATTACGGTATGAAATTGACACACTACTTTGGAGAAGGAACGGAAAAACGTCCGTGACTTCCAGGAGTTTTACCGCCAGGAAGTGACCGGAATTGCGGATCAGGAATTATTCGATCAGATTGACTTTCTTTTACCGAATCCATTTAGCAATGGGAAGCGTCATGTTGATACGATAAAGTTTAAGAAAAACCTTATAGAGTTAGGTTTTGATAACTACGGCATGAAACTGACGCACTATTTTGGGGATGGAACTGAAAAGAACGTTCGCGACTTCCAGGAATTTTATCGCCAGGAAGTGACCGGAATCGCGGATCAGGAAGTGTTCGATCAGATTGACTTTCTTTTACCGAATCCGTTCAGCAACGGGAGACGTCATGTTGATACGGTAGAGTTTAAGAAAAACCTTATAGAGTTGGGCTTTGACAATTACGGCATGAAGCTGACGCATTACTTTGGAGATGGAACAGAAAAGAATGTTCGTGACTTCCAGGAATTTTACCGCCAGGAAGTGACCGGAGTAGCAGGACAGGAAGTATTCGATCAGATTGACTTTCTATTGCCGAATCCATTCAGTAATGGGAAGCGTCATATTGATACGGTAGAGTTAAAGAAAGACCTGATAGAATTAGGCTTTGATAACTACGGTATGAAGCTTACACACTACTATGGAGAAGGAACGGAAAAGAACGTTCTTGATTTTCAAAAGGAGTACAATCTCAAAGAAAACGGTATCGTTGATAAGGTTACGATGAGGGTATTACAAAACGCGGTAAATGGGTTAAATTATATACATTATGATTTAACATTAGCTGAAGCAGTAAATATCCAGATGAAGGCAAACCCTCAAACAGATCAAAACTATGCCTATGTTTCAAGTGATTTTATTAACAATGGTAAAGTCAATGTGAACACTTCTCTTAATGTAAGAAGTGGGCCAAACACGAATAGCGACATTGTTGGTAGTTTAAATGACGGGGAATCTGTTAATATCATTACAGAAGTTGATGGTTGGTATGCGATTGAACATTATGATGGTCAACAATGGGTGACCTCAACACCAGAGGATGTTCGCTATTACCTTAATCCGGAAAACTTCATAAATGATAAAAGCAAAAGTTTCAATTCCTAGATCTAGCCAGATCAAGTGATATTACCACCAGTACCTTAAATGATTATCTACAGAATAAAGGAATTCTTGAGGGTAAAGGCCAAGATTTTATAGATGCTGCTAATGCAAATGGTATCAGTGATATTTACTTAGTTTCACATGCAACTCTGGAAACTGGTAATGGGACATCAACGCTTGCAGAGGGAGTGCCCGTTGATAAAATGGCAATATTACCCGGAATTCAAATGGTAAAATTGCTAAAACTAGTAAAACCGTGGCTACTGTCTATAATATGTTTGGAATAAATGCTAATGATAGCAATCCAGTTGGTGATGGCGCCAAGAAGGCCTATGAGGAAGGGTGGACAACACCTAGAAAAGCAATTATAGGCGGTGCTGCCTTTATTGGAAATGGCTATATCAAAGATGGACAAAATACCCTCTATGAAATGAGATGGAATCCACAGGTGATGGCCGATACAGGAAGTTATGGGTCACAGTATGCAACAGATATAGGCTGGGCTTCCAAACAGATTACGTCCATGTATAACCTATATCAAAAATTAGGATTAAATTCTATGTACATGGACATACCACAATATAAGTAAATTAATCTATTAAAAAAATGTATATTGCTTGCATAATCCTTTAAAGGGATATGCAAGCTTTTACTATATATTGGCACAGATGTAATACAAAAGCACTCATTCATCTCTCAATAAAACTGGTAGAAAAAATAATGAGCGCTTAATCAATTTAAAATCTAATTTATTTTGATGAAAATGTAGTTAAACTCTCCTTCTCATAAACTCTCTCCCCGCCAATAAACGTAGCTCTAACCGAAATATCCTTAATCGTCATTGGGTCTACCTCGGTTGGATCTTCCTCCAGTACTGCAAAATCGGCCTGTTTCCCTACTTCGATACTGCCGGAGTGTTCCTTTTCGAAGTTTAAGCTGGCTCCATAAATGGTCATCGATTTCAGGGAGGTCATCACATCGGTACGCTGGTCCGGCCCTAAGATTTTGCCTTCCCTTGTTACTCGGTTCACCGCTGCCCATACGGAAAGAGTGGGGATATAGGTGTGACCGGACAATCGGAATGTAATGTAAAAAGTAGATCTTCGGCAATGGCATCTGCTAAAGGGCTGATGCGTCGTGCTCGTTCAGGCCCAAGGAATATATTTTCGTGCCGGTCGCCCCAGTAATAAACATGGTTGATGAAAAATGATCCGGCGATGCCCAGGTCCCTCATGCGGCGTAAATCATCTGGTGTTCCTGTCTGCACGTGTTCAATCCGGTGCTTATGATGTTCGCTTGGTCTCTTTTTAATGCATATTCATACGCATCAATAATGGACCCAATTGCACGATCGCCGTTTCCATGAGTTGCTATCCGGAAGCCTCTGGTATGCAAATCAAGAACTTCTTCCTGGAAGGTGTTCTGTTCATGAATGAAATCCCCGTAAAGGTTCGGCTCCCTATAATATGGCTTTCGCAATGCCCCGGTGAGGCCTTGAATGGACCCGTCCTGAAACATTTTAGCGCTGTCGAGTGCTGCCATTCCATTTGAACTTTCCAGTATTTCCTGGTTCAGCTGTTCAGCAGTGTATGTTCCAAAAGCCTTCTCATCGGAAAGCAGGTCGTGCATGATCATTACCCTAGTCCGCATCGGGTTTAATCCTTGTCTGGCAGCTTTCAGGTGTACTTCCAGTTCTTCCAGGTCGGTTACTTTAGCATCTGAATTGGTTGTTATGCCGTGTGTGAGGTATTCGCTAGCTGCTTTTCCCAGGTCAGCAGTCATCTGATCCACCGTTTTGCCGGGTATTTTGTTAAAAACGGGTTCGATTGCGTCATGTTCATATAAAACACCATTTAAGGAATTTTGTTCATCCCGACCGAAATGACCAGCCTGCGGATCAGAACAGAAGTCATCCAAACCGGCATACTCCAACGCAAGAGAATTGGCGTATCCGAGGTGTCCTGAAATATGCCGGATGAAAACAGGATGATCAGGTGCCGCCCTGTCCAGGTCATCTCGGGTAATATGGCGCTTTTCTTTAATAAGCGTATCATCAAAACCAAAGCCTTCAATCCAGCCACCATTGGACGATTCTTGCGCCTTATTAGTAACGGCTTGCAAAATGTCTTCGATAGAATGGTTTGGAGGTGTGCTGCAATTGACTTTATCTGCCATCAGCGCATACATCAGGATGTGGTTATGTGTGTCAATAAACCCTGGCAGCAGCGTGGCACCTTGTAAATTAACGACAGACGTTTTCTCTGTCATGTCAACAGCATCCTTTGGCGGTTCAGGTGTGTTCCAGACTCCAGTAATACGGCCATTCTCAACTGCCACAGATCCTGCACGCGGATTGCTGTCATCCATCGTCAGCACATTCGCATTCGTCAATACTAAATCAGCTTTACCCATTTCAAATCCCTCATTTCTTTTTTATTTTGCCACTGTACCTTCGTAGCCTTCTTCCATGGCCAGTGACGGATCTTCTTCCTCTTTTAAATCAAAATAATAGGCAATTACTTTTTCATCAGCTGAATGTTTCGTGACAAGGCTGACTGTAACAAGCAAAACCAATGAAGTAATCATTCCCGGAATAATCTCGTGCAGTCCAAATGGTTTTCCGAGTAAACTCCAGATAACGGCAACAATTAATGAACCGATAACACTGGTAAGCATTCCTGTTTTGGTTGCCCGCTTCCAGAACATGGCGGCAAGTACCGGTGTAACCATTGTTATTGCTGATAATGCCAGGGCATAGGAATAGATAGCAATAACATCTGTAATAAAGAGGGCAATCAACAGCCCAAGTGTTGCCATACCGGCTACGGACAGACGGGAGACTTTAAGCACTTCTTGACTGCTGGCATCAGGATTCATCCAGCCCTGATAAATGTCTTTTGATATATTCATCGCTCCACTTAAGAGGAAGGATGTCGCGCCTGTCAACACGGCTGCAAATAGTGATACCATGAACAAGCCACCTATGGCTGGATGAAACACAGCAGAAAGAAACTGTGTGTAGACAAGGTCTGGGTCTGTGCCAGCGGGAAGTACTTGCAGCGAAATAATCCCGATTCCGATGGAGAACAAGGCAATGAAAAAGGTGATGATAAACCCTGTGGATACTGCACGCACGGCTATTTTTCAGTTTTGGCAGATGAAATGCGCTGCCATGAGGTTTGCCAGACCAGATAGAACGGACCAAAGATGATTAGATAGTTAATCAGCTCTGTTGTATCCATGCTGAACAGGTTAAACATGTCAGGGGACGTATTATTCATAACCACATCCGGCCCGCCTACATAGTTGAGCCCAAATATGAACATGAAAATAAGACCCGCAAGAATTAAAACGGACTGAACAGCATCGGTCCAGGCTACACTCGGCAAACCGCCCATCAGAGTAAAAATGACCGAGATAACGAAACCGGCCAGCATCGCAGTTGTAACAGATATGTCCAGAACAGTAGTCAGGACGGACCCCATGCCGACAATCTGCATCCCAAACGTCGGTGTCATGTACAGAATACTGATGATCAGGGATGGGATGATGCCAGATGCCTTTCCAAAGCGGCGGACAAACAAGTCAGGGAGCGTATACAGTTTTAATTTGCGGATGGTGGACCCCAGGACGACGGCAAGCAATATCGAAAAGAACGCAACAGGAAGCTTGGTAAGGAACCAGCCAAGACCAATTTCAAATCCTTTGCCGGACGAACCAATTACCGCAGCGGAACCAAGGGATGTTGCGATAATGGTACCGCAAATCGGAAAGAACCCAAGGCTGAAATTGGCCATCGTGTATTCATCGGCCGTTTTGATTTTTCTGGAGTAATAAATGCTTACCGAAAAAATCCCTATAAGGAAAGCACCGATCCAAAATAGATACCAGTTCAATTTGTTTCACATCCCTTCTGTACTTTAACTGGATTTAGTAAACGAAATTGTGTGTAACAGCCGCAATGTGACTGTGTTCAGTATTTTACGTGCTGACTGTTGCAAAATTCAATATTGTTATAACGTTCGAACCAGTTGCTGAGGAAAAAATGCATAAAAGAGTTTGTTCAAAAAAGTCCGGTAAAAATGACACATCGAATTTCTTCGTTGGCTTGTTTCCCCGCTCCTTAGAAAAGAAAAGCCCTTTTCCTGCGTGCGATGCGGGTTCAGGGTAGCATTCCTTGTGCTCATGTATCTAAATACATACATTCCGCTGCTCGAAACTACGCCGCCTCGAAATTTGACGCACAGGACGTGCTAATGTCTGCGTTGCAACAGGACAAGGAAAGCTACGGCAGCACTACATCGCACGAAGAAAAAGTGCTCTGCTTTTTCGAGGACGTTGCGACCTTAGCCGACCGGTTCTTTTTTATCCTCCTTTTTGAACACGCATTAAAAGAAGAGGCTGGAAAAAGGTGTTAAAGTAATGAAAAAATCCGAACTGATTTGACATCTTTCCTAATGGATGTCAAATCAGTTCGGATTATTAATATGATGGGTTTCCACCTAAACCAGCGAAAGAAAAATACGGAGACTCCTGGGGGAGCAAAGGCCTAGATGAGACCCCGCAGTGCGACAGCACGAGGAGGCTCATCAGCCGCCCCCGGAAAGCGAAGTATTTTTCTGTAGCGGTGGTTAAAACTCACCCCAGCATTATACAAGAATATTCCGGTTACAACTTGGTTTTCATGTTGATCATTTTCGTTTTATCCCAGCCTCTTACTTTACACTTATTTTCATTTCTTTCTCGAAAGTTTTATATTAAATGAGTACATATCTGAGCGGTAGGAGGCGTGTTCATATTCTACAAAGTTTCCATTTATATCGACTAGCTTCCTTTCGGCAATCAGCATACTGGTGCTTGCTGCAACTTCCAGCAGTTTTGCATCCTCCTTGTTAATCTGTTCGGAACGGATGACTTGGTCCGCTTCCAGTGACCGGATTCCTAATTCTTGTTCAAGCAAATCATATAAAGATACTTTATTTAAATCGTATTTCTTAATCTTTTTGCCCAGTTTTGTAGGATAGAAGTTATTTTCCACTCCCATGGGAATATTATCGGCATAACGGATACGCTTAAAATGAACTGCTTCTGTCAGTCCGGTTGATTTCTGGAGCTCTTCCGGCAATTGGACCACCTCTGAGTGGACAAGCCTGGCCCCGGGATCCATTCCCATGCGCTGAATGGTCTCTGAGGTGCTGCTTAAATTTCCAAGCCAGTCATTAATAGGTTTTAATACCACAAAGGTGCCGCGACCGGGCTTCTTTTCAAGCGTGCCTTCTCTCGTTAAAGCGTCAATGGCCTGTCTGACTGTACTGCGGCTGACATAGTATTCGTCGATAAGCTCACGTTCGCTGGGGATTTTTCCAGTATAGGTGCCTTCCAATATCCTTTGTTCAATTTTAGCTTTCAATTGTATGTAAAGCGGAATAGAATTCGTATAATCTAATGCCATAACATTCACCTTTTGTTTGAATAGTTAGATATAGTTATAGTTTAACACAAATTAAAGCACACCGTTATAGTAAATCATAGAATAGATAGTGCCTAAGTCCATTGAAATATGGTATAATTCATAGTGGAGTATACTAAAATAGTTAAAAGCAGGTGTTACTGTGATTGATACCGCTGATTTAGTAATCGCTTTTGTGATTTCTGCACTGACGACATTTTTGTAACGCCACTAATCAGGAAAATAGCTATTAAACTGGACATTGTAGATAAACCGGATAATATAAGGAAGAGTCATGATAAAACGAAGGCTAGCTTTGGCGGAGTCGGTATTTTTATAGGGGCTTTGGCGGGCTTTTTATACCTGCAGCCGGAGCATCCACAAATGCAGGCAGTCATTATAGGGGCCTGTATTATGCTGGTTACTGGTATTCTGGATGATATATTTGAACTGAAGCCGTATTATAAGCTTGCCGGTCAGCTGCTTGCCGCGCTTACGCTTGTCTCATCCGGTCTTGTAATTGATAAGCTTACGGTTCCTTTCTTTGGAACAGTTTATTTAGACGGCCTAGCGTATGTGATTACGATTATTTGGGTGCTGGCAGCTTCTAACGCGATTAATCTGATCGATGGCCTGGACGGCCTGGCGGCAGGTGTCTCCGTAATTGGCCTATCTAGTATTCTGGTGATGGCAGTGATGGATTATCGAATAGTTGTGGCCTATTTGTGTGTCATCCTGATAGGAAGCTGTATAGGGTTTTTATATTATAATTTTCACCCTGCCACCATCTTCATGGGGGATACAGGAGCTCTTCTCCTAGGTTATTCCATTGCTGTCGTTTCGATGCTCGGCTTGTTTAAAAATGTGGCCTTGTTCAGTTTTGCTATTCCTATTATTGTTATTGCTGTTCCGTTTTTGATACGACGCTTGCGATCATACGGCGGGCGATTAATAGGCAGGGGATTGCAACAGCTGATAAAAGCATATCCACTATCAGTTAATGAAGATGGGGTACAGTCACCGGACAGCGGTTTTGATTATTTATGGATTCAGTGCTTTCTTCGGTGGTATGGCCATTGTATTTAATAGTGGAACAATGCTGTCATCGTTCATTATTTTCGGTATGATCATTGTTGGAATGCAGCTTATTGCAGAACTGGCTGGAGTTGCCATGGGCCATCAGCCGATTCTGAACAGGCTTAGAAGGATACTGGGACCAGGGAAAGTGGAATAAAGTTCTCTGCACCAAATAAAAAACACTTTTAAACCAGCAGCTGGTTTAAAAAGTGTTTTTTTAATCATTCCTGAGTTGTTGTAGTTGTTGCTTCCGCATTTGTTTGACTGTCCGGTGTTTGTAATTCAAGGTGTTTTTTAATTCCGCTTGAACCTCAGCAAGTGATTCCTGATTTGGAATTTGATAAGATAACCCGCTAATAGTCCGTGGATAGGTTTCAAGGGTAAGTTTATCAATATTGCTTACGCTGAAATCAGAATACTCTCTGAAGAACCCGAGACCTTCACTGATTTTCATGTTTGTTTTGACATTACTGCCTATCTCTTCTGCTAAATCATCAATTTGGTGACGGTACTTACGGAAGTTGCTTTATCGATAATCGCTTTGATAGTCTGCTGTTGCCGTTCATTTCTTCCAATATCACCGCGGGGATCCTGTTTTCGCATTCTGGCAAAAGCCAGCGCTTCTTCGCCGTTAAGCTTCATTGGCCCTTCATAGAACTGCAGCATTTCATTGCCCGATTCTCTCTTCGTTCTCTGTTCAAAATCAAATGGTACATCGACTTTAATGCCGCCAAGGATATCAACAATGTTTTGGAAAGCCTCGAAGTTTACTGCAGCATAGTAGTCAATCGGTATATCAAGAAATTGTTCAACTGTTTCAATCGCCATTTTTTTGCCGCCATAAGCATGCGCATGGTTTATCTTCTCTTTTGTTCCATTCCCTGCAATATTAACTAATGTGTCACGAGGTAAACTTAATAGTTTCAGCTTTTCATCGTCTGGATTGAAGGTCGCAACAATCATGGTATCTGTTCTGCCATTTGCACCATTTGTGGAGTAATCTTCCACACCCAGCAGCAGCATGGATATTGGATCATCACTAATCGATACAGCCTCGTTTCGCATATCCGATTTCTCACGGCCTAAGTCGTCATATGATTCGCTTGCCGCTGTGTAAGTCTGGACGGACATATATACAACAGCCCCCGCCAGCATCAGAAACAAGGTTAAACCAACATAAACCCACCGGCGCAGTCGTTTTTCTTCTTTTGCTTTCTTATATCTACACGTTGCTGCATTATTATTCTCCTCATAATAGTAATCTATGAAACATCAACCAACTTATTATAGCTAGCATCTCTTAATATCGCAATACGGTTCTAAGGATACCACACATTATAGACGAATTGATTTAAGAAAAAGTTACAATCTGATATCAATTTTTAGAATCGATCTCTTTTAATCTTTGAGGTGGAAATACCTTCTGTTCGAGGGAGATAAACGACATCACAGTAGTTTTTGAGAAAGTCAAATTTATTTTTCCAGTCATCGCCAATTACAAAAATATCAATATCGTACTCTTTCATATCGCTGACCTTTTGATCCCAACTCTCTTCAGGTATAACTTGGTCAACATACCGAATGGCCTCCACGATTACCCTGCGATCTTCAAAACTGTGGTATGCTTGTTTCCCTTTTTCATGGTTAAAGCTATCCGTAGATACAGCAACAATCAGGTAATCGCCCATCTCTCTGGCGCGGCGCAAAAGATTAATATGTCCGGGATGCAATAGATCAAAAGTTCCATAGGTTATGACTTTTTCATGGTATCTCCTCACAAAAGGTATTACTTTCAGTTTACTATGAAGCTTGTCCTTTGCAAAGTATATTTACATTTCAGAAAGGGAAAAGAGACTGCTACTGCTATGGACAGTCCCTGGTGATCAAGTGTTGTTTTTATTATTTTCGGGCGAACCATTTGATTCAGTATAATGCTGTATATCCAGGTGGTTTTGCAATTCAGTTCTGACTTCTTGTTTGCTTTCGTCATTCACCTGGTAGTACCAAAGTCCATCCTCCATATAGCCGCCGCTGCCATCAAGACGAATGGTGTCCATCGAGATGTTCTCATCAAGGCCATACGACAGGAAGTTCTTCATATCGTCAAAAGTCAAATTGGTTTTCATATTATCCCCAATGGCATCGATTGTCTCGCCAAGTTTAAAGACGGAGGAGGCGGATGTTGCTTTATCAGCAATTTTTTTTCAAGATTTCGCGCTGGCGTTTACTGCGGGCTATGTCATTATCATATTTGCGGGTTCTAGCTAATGCGAGTGCTTCTTCTCCGTTTAATTTTTGGTATCCGGGAGTTAAATGGATACTGTTTTGTCATCATTGGAGTCGGATTCCCATAATTCGTACGGCACATCGTATTTAATACCGTCAAGAGAATTAACCACTTTTATAAACCCTTCAAAGTTAATCTTTGCATAGTAGTCCACTGGAACCTGCAGGAATCTCTCAACAGTTTCGATTGTTGCTTTAGGACCACCAAAGAAGTGGGCATGATTGATTTTTGTATATCGGTTGACTTCTGGAACATACACATAGGAATCCCGCGGTATGCTGAGAAGTTTAACGGAACTGTCCTCTTTATTAAAGGTAGCCAGTATCAGCGCGTCGGAACGGCTCTTTTGATTGTTTCTGAATTCGCTGTTATCGACACCTATAAAAAGTACGGATACATTATCCTCGACGGGATCGACTTTTTCCTCCCTGAGTGCAGATGTTTTATTTTTACGTCCGATATCTTCGTGAGAATCTGTTACAGTATCTTCCGTTTTTTATATAAGTATGTGGCGTAACCTCCGCCTAATACTACTATAAGAAGCACAGGTATACTTATGATTAAAATCCATTTCTTCCTTTTAGACATTAAGATTTCTCCCCTTATTTCATAGCACCATTTTACAAAAAGTTGCACGAAATAACAATGAAGAGAAGGAGAAAATTGTGATATTGTGACGAATCGTATAAAATTGTATACAAAAGTAACATATAGTCGTATAGTATGGATATAAGACGAAGTGTGTAAAGAAATCTGCTATAAAGGAAGGCATGAGTAATGAGTCTGTTCGAAAAACTGCAATCAAAACAAGAAAAAATTGCCGTCATTGGACTGGGATATGTCGGATTGCCTTTAGCGATTGAACTGTCAAAGAAATATGACGTCGTTGGATTCGATCTGAATAAAGAGAAGCTCGATAAATATTTAACTGGAATTGATGTGACGCATGAAGTCGGTGATGACGCTGTCCAAAACACAAGCATGACGTTCACAAGCGACGAAGCGGATCTACAGGCTTGCAAATTCCATATTGTCGCGGTCCCAACGCCGATTAATACGGACAAAACACCTAATCTGAATCCGGTGATTGGTGCAAGCGAAACCGTCGGCCGCAATTTGACAGAAGGTTCCATTGTTGTGTATGAATCAACCGTCTATCCCGGAACAACAGAGGAGATCTGTATTCCCATTCTTGAAGAACAGTCGGGATTAGCGTTCGGCGCTGATTTTAAAGTCGGCTACTCCCCAGAACGAATCAATCCCGGCGATAAAGTCAACCGGCTGACAAGCATTATTAAAATCGTGTCCGGATCGGATGGGGAAGCACTGCGCGAAGTTTCCAATGTCTATGACTCGATCATTGAAGCCGGTGTACATGAAGCCGAGTCCATCAAAGTTGCTGAAGCCGCCAAAGTGATCGAAAACTCACAGCGGGACATCAACATCGCATTCATGAACGAACTCTCGATGGTGTTTAACAAAATGGACATTAATACCAAAGCGGTTCTGGAAGCAGCCGGCACCAAATGGAACTTCTTAAAGTTCACCCCAGGTCTTGTTGGCGGGCACTGCATTGGTGTTGACCCGTATTATTTCACATATAAAGCGGAACAGCTTGGACATCATTCGCAAATTATCCTTTCCGGCAGAAAAATCAATGACGATATGGGAAAATACATTGGTTCCAACATCATTAAAAATGATCCATGCCAAACATGAAATCAGCGGCGCCAGGGTAGGAATCCTGGGCATCACATTTAAAGAAGACTGCCCAGACGTGCGTAACAGCAAGGTAATCGACATCATCGAAGAACTGAAAGACTATGGCGTTGACGTCCTTGTTCATGACCCGCACGCCGACGCGGCAGCAGTGTACGACGAATTTAACATAGAACTAGTCGAAAAAGATCAGCTTCATGACTTGGACTGTGTCGTCATGGCAGTCGGTCACCAGGAATTCAAAGAACAGTACGACCTGGACATGCTCGACACCCTGTATAAGAATAACGACAAAAAGTCCTCATCGACGTAAAAGGCATCATGGACCGTAGCGGATGCGAAGCCCACGGTTACCACTACTGGAGCTTGTAACGCCAGGACGTGGGCGGGATGTGGGGACAAGCTTTTGTCCCACCAATTTGGGCAAGTTTTGGCGGGGGTACGAGCAGGATTTTGTCCCGTTAATGAGAATTGAATGATTTTAGCTTTATGACCTCCATGATGGGAGGAGTCGAGATACTCCTTTTCATTATGGAGTTTTTATTTGGGCTGATCTTCTACTAGATTTCTGGTAGCAGAAAAAAAACGGTCGAATTGATCGAACCGGTTGATTCTTGAGTGAAACCGGTCGATAAATGGTAGGAACCGGTTGATACTTGAGTGAAACCGGTCGATAAATGGGTTGACCCGGTTGATACTTAACCGGTCGATAAATCGCTAGGAGTGGTTGATACTCGAGTGAACCGGTCGATAAATCGCTAGGAGCGGTTGATACTTGGGCGAAACCGGTCGATAAATCGTTAAGACCGGTTGATACTTGAGGAAAACTGGTCGATAAATCGTTAGGACCGGTTGATACTTGTGAGAAACCGGTCGATAAATGGTAGGGACCGGTTGATACTTGAGTGAAACTGGTCGATAAATCGCTAGGAGCGGTTGATACTTGAGCGGAACCGGTCGATAAATGGTAGGAACCGGTTGATACTTGAGTGAAACTGGTCGATAAATGGGTTGACCCGGTTGATACTTGATTGAAATTGGTCGATAAATGGGTTGACCCGGTTGATACTTAACCGGTCGATAAATCGCTAGGACCGGTTGATACATGAGGGAACTGGTCGATAAATGGGTTGAACCGGTTGATACTTGTGCGAAACTGGTCGATAAAATCGTTAGAACCGGCTGATTCTTGTACGAAACCAGCTGATAAATCGTTCCGAACGGCCAATACTTTATGGAAGTTAGGAAGGTATTTAGAAGGTATTTCTTTTGCGATGCCCCTTCCTAACATTACATACACTTCTTTCCCCTATAATCGGCTACCAACACCGAAAAGTGCTGCATTTACCGCAAAATTGGACATGGGGGCTTCTCGTTTGGGTTTCGTCCATGTGGAGACTCCTTATCAAATCGGAACCAAGAAGCTTTTGAATCGATTCGGAATACCATTAAGTGTGAGGGAGTACTGACTATAGGAACTATAAAAATTCCTTTTCGTCTAAATTACAAGTGGCACCCAGGGTGATTAAGTCCCTTTTATGAACGGGAATTGCAGACCTGTAATGCATGATAAATGGATATCATTTGTTTGCACTTCCACTTGTTAATTAAGGTCGTTAATAATTATTGTTGAAAGGTGCATGATGCATAATTCACGGGAACACTTCTTTCATCAAGTCATATTTACAATAAAAAAGTTACTGAAGGAAAGTAATTAATCTGTTGACATTTATCATTGTATTTAGTATTATAAAAATAATCAAAAATATTTCTATATTCTGAAGTTTATTGGTTATAAGTAAGTACTTAAACTTAGATATTGTGTGACCTTTTAGGATTAAGATAATTATTCATCTGACCTATAAAATGTCACTTGTACAAATGAATGTCATTTTATTTAGACTTGAGCATCTTTTTATGAAAGCGAATTCATACATGGAAGGAGCCTGAATATGAAAGGTCAAACAAGCGATAGACCACCAGAAACAGATCCGAAATCCAGTGTTGAGAATTTATTTAATAAAAATGTTCATAAATCAAAGTTGGTTAAATTGGCTTTGATCGCCGTTATTGCTATATCAATGTCAATTTTTCATATGTATACATCGGGTTTTGGTGTCTTTGAAGCATGGCAGCAAAGATCTATCACATTA
The DNA here is from genome assembly GCA_001311805.1 of Lentibacillus juripiscarius JCM 12147. The sequence goes on from BBCA01000010.1 coordinate 41,387, forward strand.
TCGTTTATTTTACTATTAGTACCTATATTGTTTCCGTCAAAATTCAAGATAAGGTCCCTAAACATCATTGTTGATTCAATTTTTTTATTACTAGCAGTGTTGGTTGCAGTTTATTCATTACAGGTGTATCCGGATATTCTTTTTAGAAAGACTATTCCAAATCGTGCGGATACCATTATGGGGATAATTGCAGTGCTGCTGGTTTTGGATGGGACGAGAAGGGCTATCGGAAACTTTTTATCAATCCTAATATTACTTTTGTTTTATATGCATACTTAGGAAATTACATGCCTGGTATGCTAACACATCCAGGTTTCAGCGTTGAAAGAATCGTTGCTACTTTTTATAACTCTACCTCTGGGATGTTTGGAATTGTATTAGGCGCAATGTCGAACTACATTATCATCTTTATTATATTTGGTGCCTTTTTGCTCAAGTCAAAAGCTGGTCAGCTCTTTATTGATCTAGCTTATTCTTTAACAGGTACAAAAAGTGGCGGTCCAGCTAAAGTGTCCGTCTTTGCTAGTGGTTTAATGGGAATGACACAGGGAGCTGCCGTCTCAAACGTGGCGACAACTGGTACCTTAACAATTCCATTAATGAAACGCGTAGGTTATAAATCGCATTTTTCCGGTGGTGTTGAGGCCGCGTCTTCGGTTGGGGGACAGCTTATGCCGCCTATTATGGGTGCATCAGCCTTTATTATTGCTGCTAATCTTAAAATGCCGTATATATACCTAGCACTATATGCATTAATACCTGCTGTTCTTCATTATTTAGCGGTTTTTTATGGTACATTTTCAGGCTAAAAAAAACAATTTACAGGGATTGCCAAAGAAGGAGTTACCGAACTTTAAGGATGTTATGAAGAAAGGGTGGCTCCTGTTTCTTCCAATTGTTATGATTATAGCACTCCTAGCCATGGGATATTCTCCACAGCTCGCCGGTTTTATTCAATACTCGCTATAATTGTACTTTCTACGCTTCGTAAAAGTACGAGAATGAGTTTAAAGGATGTTCTGGCCGCTTTAGAAATTGGAGGAAAAAATTCAGTTTCAATCGGAGTTATTTGTGCTGCAGCCGGTTTGCTAATTGGAAGTGTCAACCTGACAGGTCTGGGTCTCAAGTTCTCTTCCATGGTGCTGAGTATTACGGGTGAAAGCATACTTCTTTCACTGGTTCTAATTATGGTTGCTTCCATATTATTGGGAATGGGAATGCCAACTGTTTCGGCTTATGTGATTTTGGCAGTTTTAGGGGTGCCAGCTCTAGTTGACCTTGGTGTTAACCCAATAGCGGCACATTTATTCGTGTTCTATTTTGCGATTATGTCAAATGTCACACCTCCTGTCGCGGTGGCAGCTTATACGGCAGCAGCGATTGCTAATTCAGATCCAAATCAGACTGGATTTTCTGCTTTAAAGATTTGCTTGGGTACATTCATAATTCCTTATATGTTTGTGTTTGGACCAACATTGCTGTTACAGGGAAGCATAGTGGATACGGTTGTAGCTATTCTGACTGCTGTAGCGGGACTCTTTGCATTAACGACTTCGCTGTCCGGCTGGATGTTAACTGATATGAAAATATATGAAAGACTTACAGGCTTCATAAGTGCAGTATTTCTAATGTATTCAGGAATCGTTTCAGATGGAATTGGAATGATGATGTTGCTTATTCTTGTCATCATTCAGTTCAATCAGCATAAAAGAACCCCCATGTCACTCGTTTTCAGGAAGATTTGAGTAGTTAATTAATCTTTTAAAAGTTTTAAGGGGGTGGAAATAGAACAGTTCCAGTTTCTTGCTGAATTTAATCCAGTATCGTTAATCAAGTATGAGGAGGGAATTTAATGAAAAAATTACTGGGAATGACATTGTTGGTGCTCATGTTACTTATTTGGGAGCTTGCAACGGATCAGAGGAGGAAGAATCTTCTGATGATGGGGATCTTGAAATGTCTAACATTGTAATCTCATCCGGTCCAATTGGTGGCGGATGGTACAATACGGCTGCAGGAATCGCTGAAATACTAATGCGGGAAATACCTGGTCTTAATGTAACAGTAAATGAGGGTGGTGGATATGAAAATATCAAGTTGGTAGACAAGGGCGATGCTCAAATTGGATATGCTTTCACAAATGACGTTATGTCCGGATTAACTGGGACTGGTGTATTTAAAGAAGATGGAGCCACTGAAAACGTCAATACGTTTTTATCATTATATAAGTCTCATTTACAAACGGTAACGCTTGCGGATAGCGGAATTGAAACATATGCAGACTTTGGTGATAAGGATATTCTTCCGGGGGAGGCATCTTATGCAACGGTTCAACATGTTGAAAAAATATTAAATTATTATGATATATCTTATGACTCGATACGGGAGAATGGTGGCAGTGTCTCTTATACCGGCTATTCTGACATGACTGGCTTAGTGAAAGATGGCCATGCGGATGTGGCAATAGGTATGACAGCAGCACCGTCAGGGTTTATTATGGAGCTTAACGCACAAGATGATATTAAATTTGTAGAACTGGAACCTGAGGTACAGGAATATATACAGGAGGAAGTCCCTGGAATTGTACCTATGGATATGCCTGCAGGTACCTATGATGGACAGGATGAGGGGGTATCCACAGTTGGTTCCTATACAAACCTTGTAATGAGTAGCGAGGTACCAGAGGACTTGGCTTATAAAATAACAAAGGTCATAATGGAAAATAGGGATGAATTAGAAGAAGTAGATTCCGTATTATCTGATTTTAATGAAGATACAATGGTAGAAGGGTTGGAGGAACAAGATTTACATCCGGGTGTGCTAAAATACTTGGATGAAAAGTAGAATTTGATTTTTTATCTAGTGTACACAATCGAAAAATCGTTCAAAGTGACACGATAAAGAGGTCTACTTATCTGTAGGCCTCTATATTATATTTCAACTTTTTTTCCTTAATTAAAAATTTGAATTGGATGTATAACTATTTCAATTAATTGCTTCACCACCGATGACCAACAGCTTAGAAGGCTGTTGGTCATTGAATCTTTTGGAAATCCTCTCAACCGCTCTCCGCCCAAAAAGTCTTAAGTCACCGCCCGTATTCATTGGCAAAGGTGCCCGTCACAATTTCTAGCAGCGAGACAGAAGACACCTCCATCCCTTTATCCCGACATTCCAAATTAATTCAGATGTAAGCGTCAAATAAAATACACATAGGAATAAAAGGGCATCCATGCGATAATCTTCTTAGAAATTATTTCAGGAGGTTATGCGATGACCCTAAAAGACAAACGAATAGAATGGAAAGCACGCTATGATGCTTGGAAAGAAAGTGGACTAAGTGTAGCCGAATGGTGTCGTAATCAGGAAATCAAAATCCACCAAATGTACTATTGGGTACAGCGATTCGAGAATTCCGGAAACGGAGCCAACACAATGGCTCGCCGTCCAAGTAGACGAAGAAACCATAGCTCCTGAAGGAAAAGGACCCATCTTTATTCACTTTGACGCCATCTCCGTCGAGGTACGTCCAGGTGCTAATGTTGGCCTACTGTCCGATATCATCCATGTCCTGCAAAACCAATGCTGACGAATTTTCAATTCGAGCGCGTGTACTTGGCACGCGGCAACACAGATCTTCGCAAATCCATCGATGGGCTGGCGGTCATTGTAAAAGAATGCTCTGATCTTGATCCCTTTTCCCCTTGTCTGTTCGTATTACAGCCCACGCCAACTTCGTTGGCTGTTGGATGGTTTGCCAATTGAGCAGAAGCAGGCACACCGGGAAGTAAAAGCACGTACCATTCTATGAAAAATTGAAATATGAAAATACGGGAATTCGAAAAGGCAAATCGGGTTCTTTTTCGTATACTTATTTATGGAGAAAACAGCGCATACATCAAACAAATCAATTGAATATTATAAAGCGCAAAATGAAAAGCTTGAGATGGAAAACGAGGCGTTAGAGGCAAAAATGGTACGAAGAACAATTTCGGCTAAGCCTACCATGAAAATGAGGCCATAAACGAGTAAATCTTTAAATGATAGCGTACGTTTTAATTCTTGTTTGTAGCCAAACTTTCCTATCGTCGTACCATTCGTGTTTTCTGACATACACTTCTCCTCCTTTGACATTGAAAGTTCGATTACACAACACCATTTCAAGAGGTGAACGTCACCTTGATAAAACAATATGCAGGTCAGTGAGAGAATAGACTTGCTTTGTTGTCTATTCCAAAGGGGAGCTATACTTCCGACTGTATTGTATCTTCATCCTTGTAAAGATCAACTGAAGGAGTTCAGAAATAGAAATTTCCGTGCTGCCCCAAACGGTTTAACTAGATTATAGATACGAAGTGTAACTGCTAAACTGAAATAGAAAGTTTCCGCTACATAAAAATGAACACTCCCCGGAATGGTGGAGATAAAAAGTTGCAGTTTCCGGATCCATGCAGTATCACCATGTTTCGTCACTACTACAATCGAATTGGGGGAAGAAAAAGTGTCATGTCCAAGTTCAGCATGACACTTTTTCTATATGACAGTCGATTATGGAAAATAAACGGTCATTTATCGGTCCCGTTCCTATCGTAGCCTGGGAACATTTATTACCTTCGAGTTGTCTGGTTTTGTACCAACGCCCGTTTCAATGACATATTTCCCTAAAATATTGCCCGGGCAATAAGAATGTGAAAAGGTGTCGAAGGTTAAGGTTATTTTCCTCACATTTAGTAGATCATTTGGGGACTATGATTGACCCAAGCGACTGGAAATCTTGCTGAAGCGAGAACGTCTCGGGCATCATACGATCCTCTTTTGAATTAATCTTACTTTTTCATCGATATGGCAAAGTGCATTCTAAAGGATGCTATTTAGATTTACCTTAATTATTACAGACATGATATAGGAATTTTGAGAAAATATGAGTATATGCAGGGATAAAGTTGAAATATGAACGATATAGGCCAAAGCTATCAATAATCACGATTGATAGTTTTAAAAATTATTGGGTAGTATAGAATGTAAATAGTTTAAGGGGTGGATGCATTTTATATGGTAAAAAAAACTTCGTGTAATTAGTTTGGTTGTTGTCATGTTTGCTTTATGCTGTCGGCATGCGGGAACAGCAACACCCAAAACGAGAATGGAAATGATTCTGCAAATAACAATAAAAATGAAGATACAATTGAGCTTGGCCAGGAAGAGCTGTCATTGCCCTATGTTTCTTGGGCATCTACTGTTGCGAGTGTTAATGTTGTCAAAGCCGTACTTGAAGACGTAGGATATGAGATAAACGCACAACAGGTGGAGGCGGGCGCCATGTTTTCAGGGCTTGCCAGTGGATCTGGGGATTTTTCAGTAGGTGCTGTGACACTGCCAAATACACATGCTGATTACTGGGATGAATTTGGCGATCAGATTGATGATATCGGTGTAACAATGGAAGAAAGTGTTACCATGGGCTTGACTGTACCTTCCTATGTCAATATTGATTCCATTGAAGATATGGCGGAGAACAAGAATAATATTGGGGATAATACTGATTGGACCATTGTCGGAATCGACCCTGGTGCAGGCGAAATGAAAATTACAGAAAATGACGTGATGCCGGGATACGGACTTGATGAGTGGACATTGCAAAGCAGCTCCGGTCCGGCCATGACTGCTGCATTAAAAAGAGCTATAGAATCAAAAGAACCTGTCATTGTGACGCTTTGGGAGCCGCACTGGGCGTTCATCGAATGGGATCTGAAATATCTGGAAGATCCCGAAAATTATTACGGCGAACCGGATAGTATACATGCGGTTGCCCGAGAAAAATTGAAAGAAGATGCGCCTGCTGCATATAAGATTCTGGAGCAATTTCAATGGGAATCTGAGGATATGGGCGAAGTGATGAGTATGATTCATAATGGAATGGATCCTGAAAAAGCTGGAGAAAAATGGGTCAATGATAACCAGGATAAGGTGGAGACATGGACGGAGGGTGTGAAGTAATAACCTTTCCTGTTATCAGGACGAACGATTCAACTTTATTCGTGTGGTAGGATATTAGGCCAGACCCTGTAATACTTTAGTGTGTGCCAGAAAGCTACGGAAAGAGCTTGCAGCGAAACGCAAAATGAAAGTGTATTTACTCTTGCCAACAGAATTGTGAATTCCTTCTTTTTCGTTCTGTACATAGGCAATACAAGGTACATTAAAGTCGACATATTCAATCTCAAACAAATGGCAACCGCACCATCCAAATGAGGGTTGTTGCCATTTGTTTAAGGAGACTTTGCAATTGAGTTACTATTTACATTTTCACTACGAGTCGTGCAACGTCTCCATTCTGTAGTCTGTCGAACCCTTCATTGATTTCATCCAACGTAAGTGTATCGGATAGAAGCTGATCGACAGGTAACCTTCCTTGCTTAAATAGCTCGACGAAATGTGGAATATCCCGCGAAGGAACACAACTTCCAACGTAAGATCCTTTTACAGTCCGTTCTTCTGCTGCAAGGGTCACTTGCGGAAATGAAAATTTATGTTCTGGATGTGGTAGTCCCGTTGTGACAGTAGTGCCTCCCCGTTTTGTAATTTGATAAGCAACTTCCATTGCAGGAACAGCTCCGGCAGTTTCAAACACATAGTTGAGCCCTCCACCGGTTGCTGATTTTATTTGATCCACCACGTCCGAATCACTGGAATCATATACAGCGGTCGCCCCTAACTGTTTGGCTATATCAAACTTATCCGGGTTGATATCGAGGGCGATAACTTCCCGTGCGCCGGCAAGTTTTGCTCCGATCACTGCGTTTAGACCGATACCACCAAGACCAACAACAGCTACACTGCTTCCAGGCATCACTTGGGCAGTATTAATGACCGCACCGACCCCGGTAATAACCGCACACCCGAATACTGCGATTTGCTCAAATGGAATTTCCGGATCAACTTTTACAATCGATTCGTGGAAACAACCGCATATTCCGCAAATCCTGAAACACCTAAGTGATGATTAATTTTTCCCTGCTCTGAATTGAGTCTCCTGCCTCCATTTAGCATCTCACCATCATTGTTCGATTTGGCTCCACGCTCGCATAATGCAGGACGGCCTTCTTTGCAGGGGAGACATTGTCCACAACTTGGGATAAAGGTGCATACGACGTGATCTCCTTTTTCAAAGTCCGTCACCCCTTTTCCGACTTGGACGATTTCTCCTGTTGCCTCATGTCCTAAAGCCATCGGTGTTGGTCTAGGACGGCTCCCATTGATTACCGAAAGATCGGAGTGACATAGGCCAACCGCTCCTATCTGTATTAATACTTCATCTTGCTTTGGCTCATCCAATTCCACGTTTCAATCTTTAATGGTTTGCTTTCAGCATATGGTGTTGGTAAACCCATTTCATGTAAAACAGCTACTCGTGTTTTCACATTCTCACTCCTTTGCCGTCATTACTCATAATATCCTTCCGTGGATTTTCTGAATGAGTTAAATTGTTCACTATCATGTCCAAACCAAATTTCTGCATTGGTTTCTTTCGCCAGGCGTTTGATTCGTTCAGCAGATTTTGCCCAACCAATTGAATCATATATAATACCGGGCGCTTCAGCGGAGGCCCAATACTCTCAGCGGTATAAATAGCATCAGAAGCTAAAATGATGGAGCCAAGTTCTGATAATTCGACCTGTAGGCCGATCATCCCCCAAGCGTGTCCACTTCCAAAGTTAAGTATTTTCACACCATCTACCAATTCTATATTATCTTCGTAAGGTTTAATCGTTTGCCATGTTAGATTGTTTTTAATCCATGCATCAATATCCGCCCAGATATAAGCCCCACTCTTCTGATTTCTTGCATATGTTTGCATGGTTCCGTTCAATTCATCTTCATGAACAATAACTGTGGCATTGGTGAAATATTCAAGGCAACCTGCATGGTCTAAATGTAGATGGGAGGCAACTACGTAATCGACATCTTTTGGATCGACATTTATTTGTTCCAGACGATTATACAAATAACATTCCTCACTAGCTGTGTATGGAAATGCTTTTTGTGTTTGTTCAATCCAGCGTCCTTCTGATCCCATTGCATTTGGGTTGCACGCTGTATCAAAAAGAATTTTTCCTTCCGGATGATCAATAAACACCGTATAAATTGGAAATTCTACCATTTCGTTAGGAGCATTAGGGTTATCAATTGTAGCTTGATTAGAAGTTGCGATCATTAAATTTTTATCCATCTTCATTCGCCCATTATCCAGCACGTAAAGCTTAGGCCTTTCTTTCTTTACATTTGCCACATTAATTTCCTCCCTTGATAATTGAAAACGTTTCTAAAGCCAACTAGAAAATGTAAATATACTTCAATAATTTTGATTTATGGTTAACTTTATGCGCTTTCGTACAAGGTTATGTTTAACGTCTGAAATAATAAAAAAATATTGATTCTTGGGTAATTTCATGTTATCCCTCCTTGTAAAGCCCTTGAGGAAAAAACTCTTTTTAATGGACAGAAACCGATAAGCATTCGATTTGACTCAAGCGGGCTTAATGGAGGATATGTATATTTTGTACGTGAGTCAGGCAGCTGCTTAATTAAATAGGAAAGGCTAAAGACCCGGAGCAGCGCATGAGTAATGACTTCGGTACACTCATGCCCTATGATTTTGAAAGTAGAATATCCTGAAGGTTAATTAAAAAAGTAGAATAGTAAACTTTAATTTAACCGAATAAGTTAATTTTAAGTCAGAATAATTAAAATAGATTGACATTTGTTGGTGGTAATGTTAGGTTCATAGTAAGCTTTTGAAATTGCCTGCACATAATACCTATCACAACTTACTAATTTTATAGAGAGAAAAACGCAGAAAATGCAGAAGGCCGGTTTTATTGCTATCTTCGGGCAAGTCGCCTATTGAAGATAAATAATAGTTAAGGAGTGGTTTGTTTGTCTCTTTCAGTTAAACAATTGCTGGAGAACAAAGGAATAAAACCAAGAGAGGAACATCTGGACATTTTAGAAAATCGGTGGGAAGGGATGCAGTCTCTGCGAGGGAATTTGGAAAACGCAAACATAGATGATGCAAACATGAGCTTGCGTAACATACCTGGAGGTGATCATGTTGAGTAAGGAATTGGCGTCAAAATCAGTTGAAGAGTTGGCTCCACTTATTGAGAACAAATCGGTTTCTCCGGTAGAGATTACAGAAGCAGTGCTCGATCAGGCGGTAGCAACGCAGGAAACGGTTAATTCATACATGGAAATATACAGGGAAGATGCACTGGAAGAAGCGGAAAAAGCGGAAACGGAAATTAGCAATGGGATTTATCGCGGCATGTATCATGGTATCCCAATGGCTATCAAAGATATTATTTACATGAAAGATAAGGTAACGACCATGTCTTCCAAAATCCATAAAGATTTTGTATCTGATTATGATGCGACAGTCGTTTCCAAATTAAGAGAGGCAGGCGTGTTTTTACTGGTAAATTGAGCTTGCATGAGTATGCCTGGGGTATAACAAACAACAATCCGCATTATGGTCCTGTGCGAAATCCGTGGAATTTGGATAAAATACCGGGAGGATCAAGCGGTGGTTCAGGGGCGGCTCTTGCTGCTGATGCAACCGTTGCTTCACTGGGGACGGATACTGCTGGCTCCATTCGAATTCCCTCGTCTGCCTGTGGAACTGTCGGCTTAAAACAGACTTACGGACGAGTTAGTAAACATGGCGTTTACCCGTTAGCATGGACGCTTGACCATGTTGGGCCAATGACGAAAACGGTCAAAGATGCAGCAGGTTTATTGCAGATTATTGCCGGGTTTGATAAGAATGATCCAACGACTGTAAATGTTCCTGTCGATAATTATATGGAACAGATTACCGGTGATGTGAAGGATCTTGTCATTGGCGTTAATGAAGACTATTTCTTCAATCGTGTAGATTCCGGTATTGAAAAACTTGTTCGTGACGGCATTCAGAAACTTGTCGATCAGGGTGCGAAAGTGCAGGAAGTTAAAATACCTGCATTGCAATATGCCGAATGGGCAGAGCTTATCACATCACTATCAGAAGCATCGACAATTCATCACAGTGATTTGCAGACGAGGCCACAAGACTTTGGAAATGACATTCGTATGCTGTTTGAATTAGGTGAGCTTCCTTCAGCTGTGGATTACTTGCAGGCTCAGCAGGTGAGACGGCAGTTAAAGCAGGATTTCCAGAAAGCCTTCGAGCAAGTGGATGTACTCATGGCGCCAACGTTACCAGTGCTTCCAAATGATATTGGTGACGACTTTGCTGACTTAAATGGCGAAAAAGTAGACTTGATTGATAACATTATTCGCTTTATGGGACCAGAAAACTTAACCGGACTCCCAGCTCTTTCTGTCCCATGCGGATTCAGTAAAGGGCTCCCGGTAGGAATGCAAATTATTGGCCCTGCATTTAAAGAGGGAAGAATCCTGAATGCCGGCTACGCATTTGAAAAAACCAATCCGATGCAAGGAAAAAGACCAGGTATATTGGAAAAGGTTTAAAAATGTTCAATAACCCACCAGGCATCTTAACTATGGTGGGTTATTTTTTAGGGGAATTGGGGGGATCATTTCCAGAGTAAATGATTGCGGAGGAAGTATTATAACTCAACATTGGGATGGTCTGATGTACGACATTCTTGCGTGTTGACTTTTCGTTATTTAACATCTCCTTTATTCGTGTCTAAAATCTTGTTCCATTATAGAAATAAGATTATGATTTATCTCAATGCCGGATGTAAATGCAATAAACAGATGAACTTCACCAGCTTGATTTATTTTTATTTATAAGCAGGTGGAAAGGTTTGTACAATCCATAAGGTACAAACCTCATTCCAGACCCAGACCTTCATACACTTTCTTGGTACTCCATGAGCTCTACGTCACTTCCAATATAACGTTGAAAGGTTTCCAGAGAACGGAGGATGGCCATGGGATCAAGATTTCTTACAATGAACACTAAAAACGATTGGGATACGTCTTCCGGCCAATTATCCAAATGTTCTGGTGGATGGATAATATGTTGTACCCCATTCAGATTGGTGGGAGCTTCCTCGCCAACATCCAATATTCCCTTAACCCTTAACACATTCTCGCCGTGTGTATGCAGAAGAAGGCTCAACCATAGCGTAAACGCGGTCCAGTCCAGTACTGATGAAAAAGAAAAAGAAATGGATTGTACTTGTGAAGACACCCCTTTAAAGTATTGGCGTTCAGGCAAACTATGAACAGTGGGCTCAGCAGAACTTTTTTGAAGGACATTTGGATCCACGATGCCATTTAATGCCGTATATATCTGGGCTGATGGATTTATCCCCTTTATTTGCTTCATAACCATTTCTTTCGTATCATCTGTCACTAAATCACTTTTGGTCAGGATTAAATGGTCCGATACACTAACTTGCTTAACAAATTCAGGACTTTTTTCAAATTGCAGTTGTGCATTATCAGTATCGACTGTCGTGATAACTAGTTCAACATCAAAGTGATTTTGCAGCATTGGGTTATTGAGGATGGTATAAACGATTGGTGCTGGGTCGGCAAGCCCTGTTGTTTCGATCATGATGCGTTCATAACCTTCTTCCAGTTGTTCATGTTCAAATAGTAGTTCTTTCAGTTCCTGCTCCAGATCATCACGGGAATTACAACACATACACCCTGAGTTTATGAGTGATATTTTTTCCTGAGATTCTCTTAGCAAATGGTGGTCTAGTCCCGCTTTGCCAAATTCGTTAACAATCACAGCAGTCCTTTTGTTATCAATCTGTTGTAAAAGATAGTTTAAAACGGTTGTCTTTCCGCTCCCTAAACATCCGGTGACAATAGTAATTGGAATTTTTTGTCCCATTCTATATGCTCCTTCACTTCAACTTTTGGAGTAACGTGTCATCTAGAGGATCAATCGGTTGACCAGCCATTTCCTTTGCTTGTTTCCAAATCTGTCCTAAATCGTGGATGACAGCCATTTTTCCTTTATTATTCATCATTATAAACTTACTATTATTCCACTCTTTCAAAGTAATGCCATGAGAACTTAATAGGTCATTGCATATCTTGGTTCTAAGAAGTCTAGAACGTTTTTCGCTCCCTTTGGAATTGACCGGAGACAACCGTATCAAGCTGTCTCCTTTCCATATCTGTCCAGTGAATTTGTTCGATAAATTCGCCGCAAAGTATGCACATCACAATGTCACTCCATTTCATAAAAGAACGCCCCAGGAACAGAAGGGTTACGTGTAGATTCACCTGAGGCACTCCATTTATATATTTATTTATTTTGACGGCTCAGAAAGCGTCGGCAATTTCGTTAAATGTCACCCACTTCACACCTTCATGTGAATTAAAATATTCAATAAGACGTTCATGCATTTTTAATACCTGGGGACGGCCGCTTACGTCGGGATGAATTGTCATAGGAAAAATAGCCCGATCCATATTTTCATACATCCAGTCAAACTGATCCTTCCACAGTTGCTCTATGTCACGAGGGTTTACAAATCCATGGCTGTTAGGAGATCCCTTAATATACATCATTGGAGGTAAATCATCCAAGTACCAGTTTGCCGGGATTTCTACAAGGGTTGTCTCTGTTCCTCGTTTTAGTGGTTTCATCCACTCTGCGGCGGTTTTTCCGTAATCAATTTTTGTCCATTCGTCACCAACGCGTACAAAATATGGTGAGAAGTCATTATGCATCAAACTATGGTCATATTTAATTCCATGCTTATACAATAATTCGTTGGTAACATTCGAGAACTCCCACCATGGCGCAACGTATCCAGTTGGTTTCTTTCCTGTTAAATCTTCAATCAGGCTTATCGATTTGAGTAATACATCTTCCTCTTGTTTTGGTGTCATCGCAATGGGATTTTCATGCGAATAACCATGTGCACCGACTTCGTGCCCGGCATCAACAACCATCTTCATTTGTTCAGGGAACGTTTCAATTGAATGTCCGGGAATAAACCATGTTGTGGTTAGGTTATATTTTTTAAATAAATCCAGTAGTCTTGGAGCACCTATTTCACCGGCAAACATTCCTCGGGAAATATCATCTGGGGAATCCTCCCCGCCGTAAGAGCCTAACCAGCCAGCAACTGCATCAACATCAACACCGTATGCAACAAGAATTTCTTTTTTTGCCATCATAATCCCTCCAGTTTTTAAGGTTGACTTACCCTTTCAACATTTTGTTTCATTTCAGTCCATGATTTGTTAGAAGATAACATCGTACCTAATAAAATACGTGCTTTTTCACCTGATAAATCACCAGCAAACCATGCACCTGCGCGTTCCAGATCTTTTTCCACCGCCATTTCCATAAACAGGAAGTACTTCACCACGAATACAGCGTGACGTCACAATAACAGGGATACTGTTGTCGACTAAGCGTTTTACTTCATGGGGAATTGTTTTATGAGCGTTACCGCGGCCAAACGCTTCGATAACGACACCAGAATAGCTATCTGTTATTCTTCTGAATTCTGCACCATCCATACCAATACCTAAGCGGACTAAAGCAACGGGTTTTGGGATGGTTGCTTCCAGACTTGCGGAAGGGCTTACATTTTGGCTGGCAATCACTTTCTGATTATCTACCCGACCAACTGGCCCCCAACCAGGTGAATCGAATCCTTCCAGTGCGTTCGTGTCTATCTTACGAACATCGCGGGCCGAATAAATAAATCCTGCGAATACGACCAACGTTCCAAAATCGATAGTTTTTCTGACTGAGCAGCATAAATGGCATCCTGTAAATTTTTGGTACCGTCACTGAATGAATAGGAAGCATCGAATTGTGCGCCCGTTAGAATAACTGGTTTTGGTATGAATTAGTGACTAAAGACAAATAAAATGCTGTTTCTTCAATAGTATCCGTTCCATGGGTAATGACAACACCTGTAACGTCCGGATTTTTTAAAGCTTTCGTGACATCGTTTGCAATTTTAAATAATGTTGAATAATCGAATGTATAGCTGCCGATTGTCACAGATGATGTCACCTTCACATTACTTTCGATTCCTAATTGTGTCATCAAATGCTGACCCGAAAGAGTTGCTGATACATCACCGTTTTCATGGGGAAGGGAGGCAATGGTTCCTCCAGTTGTAATCACCTGTACATGTCCCAAACGAATTTACTCCACCTTTCCTGATGGTGACGTTTCATCATATATTAAATATTGTTCGCCTAATCTAACTTTGAATTTTTTATCCCCCTTTTAGAGCGTATTATTGACTTCATATTTTATTAGCAAATTTCATGCCAAAATGACCGGATAACTCTAAATAGAATTGATGTACTGTTAAATGGGGATTTAATGGAAAGCAAGTCAATTATTCTAATGATTTTGTTATTTTTTCATGCATTATTGCAATGCTATATTCCAATTGCATGAAAGTGTGGAAAAGTTTATAATAATTATATCGAAATCTATAGTCAGGGGCGATTACAATTGAAGCAAGCTTCCTCTCATATATCAGATAGAATGCCCTCATTAAATAACCAATTAAAGCAAGAAGTTGAACTATATCAAACGGCAATTGATGATTTACAGGCAATCTTTGATAATTCATATGATGTGCTTTATGTTGCTGACGGGAAAGGAAAAACGTTGCGTGTCAGTTCGGCTTGCCAGGTATTATGGGGTGAAGAACCTGAGGACTTAATTGGAAAATCAGTCTATGAACTTGAGGAAAAGGGAATTTTTCAGCCATCTGCTACTCGGATTGCGCTTGAACAGGGGAAAAAGGTTCACATTATCCAACGTACAAAGGAAGGCCGGACTTTAATGGTTGTCAGTACGCCCATTCGTGACTCGGAAGACAATATAACACGTGTTGTCAATGCTTCCCGGGATATGACAGAATCTCATAAACTGGAAGAAGAGTTAAATGAGATGAAAATGTTGATAGATGGCTATCGCAACCAGCTATCCAGGCCTGGAACAAATAGCCAAGATAAACTTATTTATCGAAGCAGGTCGATGAATGACATTATTTCAATTCTACCTCGGCTTGGTACGGTTGATTCAACAGTTCTGATTACAGGTGATTCGGGTGTTGGAAAAGAGGTTGTGGCAAATTATATTCATGAAAATAGTCCAGGAGACGATAATCCATTTATTAAAATAAATTGTGCGTCGATTCCCGAAGCATTATTGGAAAGTGAACTTTTGGCTATGAGCAAGGTGCGTTTACTGGGGCCGGTAAAAAAGGAAAAGCAGGACTTTTTGAATTAGCGAATGAAGGAACACTTTTTCTTGATGAAATTGGGGATATGCCGTTACAACTGCAAGGCAAGCTATTGCGTGTATTGCAGGAGGGCGAATTTATGCGAATTGGTGGACAAAACCCATACACGTAAAAGTCCGAATTATCGCGGCTACGAATCAGAACTTGGAAGAGAAAATAAAGGAAAACTTGTTTAGAAGGGATTTATTTTATCGGCTCAACGTTATTCCTATTGACATACCGCCTTTACGTGATCGGAAAGAAGATATATTTCCACTTATTCAACATTTTTTGGAAGGGTTTTCATCAAAGTTTAATATGAAAAAAGTTTTATCTCAAGATGTTATTAACCTTTTAGAGGAATACTCATGGCCTGGTAACGTACGTGAATTAAAAATATTGTTGAGCGAATAGTTGTTATTTCTAATTCACAGGAAATTAACCTGGAAACTATTCCTAGTTATATTAAGGATTCTTTTGTTAAACAGAAGAAATCCCCTCTCATTTTCCATGAGGATAGGGGTTCGAATGGTAGCGAAAGCATTATTCCGTTAAAGGAAGCGGTCATGCAGACAGAAAGTCACTTTATTCAAAGAGCAGCCCGGCAATGTTCCAATCTAACACAGATGGCACAACTATTAGGTGTGAATCAATCGACCGTATCCCGTAAAATGCAGAAATATGGTTTGTTGGATAAGGAGTAATCGTTGTCCATTCCGTGATTTCAAATTATGCTATTTAAGGGGAGTCGAACAGGTGAAGGAGTTCTTTTATTGTATATTTCACGGAAAATACGGACTGAAGTTTGCTGATAGTGGAATTTTGCTAGCAGAATTCCACTATCAGAGTATTCCTTTCTGGTTTTTGGGTTTTATCTTTAATCTAGTGCTAAAATATATTTGGTCGCCAAAAGAATTTATTGAATGCCACTTCCTTATTGAATTCTATACCGTTTCTTTTGTATTAGATTGTATATGTCATGCCAGGGTTTTATTCTCTCAAATGCGGAACTTGCTGCAAGTACATCTTCATCTGCGTATCTCTTTCCGATAATTTGCATTCCACTGGTAGTTTACTATCACTCAATTCTTGTTGTGAACGATTGATCCCTAAATCAACCTTCTCGACATGAGCACCCATATCTTCAAAAGCTTTTGCAGAATTTGTTATAACGTTCTTAACCTCTTGATCTACAGGAAAGACATCAAAGTTAGGACTGTAAGCAATTTTCCACCCTTTTATTGAGCGCCCCAGTGCCCTACTAAAATCATAATCCGTATCAAGACTAAAAGGATCTCTCGGATGATAGCCACTTAATGCATTTAATCCAATAGCCGCATCCTCAACATTTCTTGTTAATGTTCCTTCAAATAGAAAAATGTTGCCGGCACCGAATGCATTAGGGCGGGATACGAAAGGAACTCTGCCAAAAGAAGCCTTATAGCATATAATCCACACCACGATGCAGGGATTCGGATGAACCGCCCCCATCAGTTCCAACTCGATGTGCTCCCATCCCTATGCCACCAGGAAGTGAAAAAACAGCAAACACGCCTATGTGGAGTACTGTGCTAGGTACTTTAGCAATTCATGATTGAAAGGAAGGCTTGAAAAGGTATGTTTAAGGGGGTGTTTTAGCATTTTAGGTTTAAATTCATTGCTATTTAGGGTAAAATGTATTTATTAAGGTCGGAAGGTATATTTAAAGGAGGGAATGGTATTGGGGAAACTTCGCTCAAATGATGTATTCAAACCGGGATCATTTCCTAAATACACATACGTTTCCAGGATGTCTGCGGGTTTTAACTTCACGTACGAATTACGTTTAACACAAGCCATGAATACTCCCGGATATCTGACATCTATTATTGGACCATCGAAAACGGGGAAGACGGTCTTATCTGAAAAAGTAATTGGAATAGAAAACATTGTATCATTAACAGGCAGCGATTTTAAAGATGGAATGGAATTTTGGTCAATTGTCGCAAATAAGGTAGGTTTATCCCTTGAAGGAGAATACTCAGAAACGGCTTCACTGAAAGGCACAGATACCAATCCTGAGGATAAATCGGTCTCTACTAAAGAAAGGTTTGTCTCAAGTAAAGATAAAGTCATTCAGCACTTTGAGGAAAATAACCTTGTATTAGTTATCGATGATTTTCATTATGCGCCTGAAAAATTACAGTTAGATATAGCTTATCAGCTGAAAGATGTCATTAGAAGAGAGTTTAAAGCAGTAGTCATATCCCTCCCCCATAGGGCAGATGATGCAATTAGAAAAAATCCTGATTTGAGTGGCAGGTTAAACTTAATTAATATTGAACCTTGGCAAGAAAACGATTTAAAAGAAATTGCTGTTACCGGTTATGGACAGCTTGGAATTGAAATAAGTGATCAGTTTGCATCCAGAATGGCTTTAGAAAGTCTAACATCGCCTCAATTAATGCAGTCAATATGCTTGAATCTGGCTATTATTTTAAAGACTGATGAAGAAGACATAAAGAAAATAAACGATCAGAAAAAATTAGAGGAATGTTTCCGTTTCACTACCAGTAATTTACCATATCAAGAAGTAGTGAAAAAATTAATGGCTGGACCGCCAACAAGAGGACAAAGAAGGAAAAAATACCAGTTGGAAAGTGGAAATGAAGAGGATATATACTATCTTTATTAAAAGCAATTGCTCTGGACCCGCCCGTTGTCAGAATTTCCTTGGACGAAATGAAAGAAAGAATTGATCGACTAACAACCGGCTCAAAAGAGAAAATTGAGAGAGCCAAAATTAGGGATACGCTTCAAAAAATACATGATATTATGCTTGCCAATGGACAGATTTATCAAGTTTTTGAATGGAAAGACAATCAAATATATATTCTTGACCCCCTATTCCTGTTTTACCTTAGATGGGGTACGTATTAATTAGAGGGGGGATTTTGGCTAAAGTTACATTAAAAAAGGATACAAATACGGCCGTGCAGGAAATAAGCCATAAGTTAGATGATTTAGATAAATTAATAGATATATATGGGAAAAAGAAAGAAATCCTGACTGAATTTGAAAATTGGAGAAACGATGTCAAGAGGACGTTGGACGGAAATTTTTTATGACCAATCGATAAGCAGAGATTTTCTGATTGAAACAAAAGTACTTCCGAATAAATTTTCGGATACTGAAAATGTGAAGAAAATCGATGAAGCATTATATAAGGGAAAGAGTTATTTGAGGAATCTGAACACTGACATTCAATTGGATAAATATTTACCGCGGGTCAATCATGATTCAATAGAAAAAACAACAGCTGTAGCAATTATTAGAAAGATACTACGAAACTTTTTATAAACATATTAAAGCCATGTATCAAGATGAGGTTCATGGTAACGGTAAAATTAAAAAGGAAGATCTTGATAAGATTAAAATTGGCAACGAATACGATGTTCAGCGCATATTGTACTCCCTGATTCGGCCAATATTTCCAAATGCCAGGTTAGAGGTTGCAGATGACGCTGGTTACAATTCAGTGCGTTATGATATTGCCCTACATGAATACGGAATTGTAATAGAGGTTAAATGTACACGGCCAACCATGACTGAACGTAAGCTGACGGAGGAATTAGGTGCGGATTCTTTTCATTACAAAGCCGATCACCTATTTTTGTTTATTTTTGATAAAGAGAAGTTAATAGAAAACCCCGATGTTTTCGCAAAGTCATTTCAGAGGCAAAAAGCGGATTTTGGGAAAGAACTCGAAACAGTTGTGGTTCAAGAGATTACATTCTGATTTGGTTCTATGTTTTGTGCATGTCACCATCCGAGTTATAGACCATTAGAAAGGCCATGAAATTGGTAATAAACAATTTCACGGCCCTTTTTGAGCAGTTAAGTAATAGTCCAGCTTAGCGTTGTAAAGTTACTTTGTTAGCCATGACATATTCTACAAACAATACCTAATAATTAAATTTCCGGCCAGTGATGTGCCCATGGTTTAGCTGTCTCAAAAGCTGCAGAAGAACGCAGAACTGTTGCATCATTGAGATGGCGACCAACTATTTGTAATCCTATCGGTAGTCCGTCTTCCGTCCAGCCCGCTGGAACGTTTGAAGCTGGTTGGCCTGTCATATTAAACGGAAAAACAAACGATAACCAATGTGATTCAGAAACATTTTTTCCATCTATCTGTGTTGGACCATTAATACCTACTTCGAATGGTGGAACTGCTAATGTTGGCGTTAATAGAAGGTCATAATTTTCCATGAATTTTCTCATTTTTATATTTACTTCTTGCCGGAGCATGTGTGCATTTGTTAGTTGTTTTGCAGTCCACTCGATATTAATAAAATCTTTCGTTGTTGGTCCCAAGATGTTCTCATTATTCTTCATAGCTTCCCTTAGTCCAGCTAAATCTGTATCGCGGGCAACGAGCGTCCAAAATTCTTCCCCTGTCACTTTAAAACCGGGATTTACTTCTTCTACATGGCATCCAAGCTGCTCAAAGACTTTAACTGCTTCTTCTGTGATTTTTCTTACCTGTGGATCAACAGCGGCATGGCCTAGATCTGGGCTCCAGGCAATTTTAAGTCCTTTAATATCTTGATTCTTAATAATAACAAAAAAAGTTCCTTCATCCTGCGCTTTGTTCAATAAAATGGAAACCCACAAATAGCAACTTATTATCTGAATATAATGGACTAATAAATATTGGTAATTTTGGCATGTTGTTGCCATTATCATCCAGTGCTATTATATTTATAAGGACTCATCCCCTATCAAATCAAACCATCTAACACTTATTTTCTTTAAAACGACCCACATTCTCAAAGAAGAAATGAAAACATGGGGGCTTGTTCTCGTTACTGGTATTCTATTTCGAAGACTTTTTAAAAATTTTAAAAGCACAAGGAGGAAGAAAATGAGTAACAGAAAAAGAGTTTGGTTTGAAGAAGCCGGTCGTAGGTTAGATCCAGGTTTAGTAGAACAATTAAGGATGAAACGAAAAGAGGATCCTTACGAGACAAGTAAAGAAAGACTGCCAGTAATTGTATATTATTCAAAAGACTCCGATGACAACAAGAAGAAGGACCTGTTTACAGCTTGCCAAGCAGATAATAACAGCAAGCTAGACAAAGACATTGGTCGAATGGCTTCTAGAGGAAATTTAACCCCACAAATGATCAAGCAAATTAAAGACCATGAATCTGTTGATCGTATCTTTTATGACCGTCCAGTAACCGCCCTGCTTGATGTCGCAAGTAGACAAATTGGTTCCGTTGAACTCCAGGAAAGCGCTGGTTTAACGGGTAAAGACGTCACCATATCTGTTATTGATTCAGGTGTCCACCCTCATAGTGACCTCACTGAGACAAGCAATCGAATTGTTGCGTTTAAAGATTTTATAAATGATGAAGAAAAACCTTATGATGATAATGGACATGGCACCCATTGCGCTGGTGATGCAGCTGGTAACGGCCAACAATCTGATGGACTGTATATTGGCCCTGCACCTGAAGCATCTATTGTAGGTGTAAAGGTTCTTGATGAAAATGGAAGTGGAAGATTATCTACTATCATTGAAGGCATCGAGTGGTCTATAAGTAATAAAGATGAATACAATATTCGAATCATCTCTCTATCATTAGGAGCCCAGGCGTTTGAATCCTTTCGAGATGATCCACTATCCATTTCAGTAGAGGAAGCTTGGCATAAAGGTATAGTTGTTTGTGCTGCTGCAGGAAATAGCGGCCCTGAACAAACAACGATAAGTACTCCTGCCATTAACCCTTTCATTATCACAGTTGGATCTACAATGGATCAAAATACAAAAGAACGTTCAGATGATCATATTGCTGAATACTCAAGCAGAGGCCCAACAGTAGACTCTTTTGTTAAGCCGGACATTTATGCACCAGGTACAGATATTATTTCATTGTTAGCGCCAGATTCTGCGCTGGAACAAGAGCTGCCAGAGCAGGTCGTGGATGAAAACTATTTACAGTTATCTGGAACATCCATGGCAACTCCTATCTGTGCCGGGGTAGTTGCACAAATGTTAGAAGCAAATCCTAACTTAAGTCCAAATGATATTAAAAGTATTTTAAAGTCTACTTCAGAGCCAGTACTCAACGACGTTGGGGATATATTGAAGCGGGAAGTGCAGTGGAGATGGCGACCAATTATACCGGTTATCAAAAAGCTGCTAAATAAGGTGTCGCTGTTGAATTCCGAACTGCACCGGCTGCGTCATTAGAAGTAAGGGACATCAAAAGTTAAAGTTTGGGTGTCCCTTATTAATTAGGCTGTACTTTTAATTAATCGAAGGAGGAATGAATATGAATTTATTCCCTCAAAAAGGAGAAGATGATCCCCGTAACCACCGACCGTCAGCGTATCAATACCATTCTTTCTCAGCTTAGAGAAACAAAAGCAACTATACAGAAAGACAAAAGAGAATATTATGATGAGGAAACAGATAAGCAAAAGATCGAGAAGTATTATAAAAACATCGATTTTGAAAACTCCGGTGATAACGAACTGATTCAGTCATTAAACCAGCTTCTCCGGGAAACCCATACGAACAAGGTAAGTTACGACCCGAGTGAGTATGTTTACCCTTGGGTTGATCTACGCCCAGATGGTACTCTCACCAGTATTTACTCAGGTCAAAAGAGGGAAGCGGAAGAAGTGATTAAAGAGGATTATGCAATCTCTATAAAGCGAAAGGAAGAGATTGAAAAGATAACTGATAAAAATCAAAATCGAATAGATCATAAACTGGATCAGATTGCAAAGGATTTCAAATATAACTGTGAACATTCTGTCCCCCAATCTTGGTTCAATGAACAAGAGCCAATGCGCGGCGATATCCATCATTTATTTACTTGTGACCCTGTCTGTAATTCTATAAGAAGCAATTATCCGTACCATGATTTTAGGGACTATAAACCGGAAGAAATGACATCGAAGCGAGTAGAGGAGCAGTGTGGAAAGGCAGATGAGGGACTATTTGAACCTGAAAATGCTAAAGGAACAGTCGCGAGAGCCATGTTGTATTTTTTAATTAGGTATCCTGACGGGATTGAATCATCTTATAAGGAAGGTATCGATACGAAGTTATTATTAGATTGGCACCAGAACTTTCCACCTACCCTTTATGAAAAACATCGCAACCAGGCTATTTATGACATTCAAGGAAACCGAAACCCATTCATCGATTTTCCGTTGGTGCCTGTCACCACCCGAATCTTGTTGAATTATGTCGAATAAAGTTCTGTTTAAAGATGGCTGCTGGTATGTTGAAACTGGCGGCTTTTTTGTGATGTTTGGTTTTTTCGTGGATGAAAAAATTAACGTTTAGTCAAAATGGCATTTTCCCCAGCTCTTTTGTTATTTTTGTATTTTATCTTAGTGGTATTTCGGCAAAATAGAATTTTTCACCGTTTTAGGCCCTTAAGAGGCAGTTTTGGTGAATATTATTTAGAACAAATGTTCTTGACTTTTGATAGAATATAGCTTATCTTATACCTAACCAATGACTAAAAAAAGGCGTGAGGGATGATGGCTGTCATTGTGTTGAGCATTAGCCTGAAAGGGATTGAACGGTATCAAGTTGATGTGGAGGTACAACTTTTGCCGGGCGATGGCGATTGGGATTATGAAAGAAGCGGGAGATATCAAGGATGCTATTCCGGATGATGCTGCTTTTCTGGGTGTTTTATCGCTGGATGGCACGATAAAACCGGCTTGATGGGATGCTTCCGGCAATCGTTGCTGCCAAAAAGAAGGAGTCAAGCTATTGTATTTGCCACCAATGCAGGATACGCCGTTCCCTCAAACAGATGGTATGGAGTTTTATTTTGTTGAAACACTTCACGATGTCGTTGCCTCTTTTTCCGGTTAGCTTTCGTCGTTTGCGCTAACTTCTATGCCCTCCTCTGAAACAACCAGTCCTAAGCCAGTAACCTATGACAAGGATTTTCAGCATATACTTAGCCATAAGCAAGCGAAAAGAGCGTTGGAGATTGCTGCTGCGGGAGGTCATAATGTATTAATGACAGGTCCTCCCGGGTGTGGAAAGAGCTTGCTGGCAGAACCATTTCTCTCGATTTTGCCTCTATTAAGCGAGACAAGTCAATTTGATGTCATGAGCATTTATCAGTTGGCTGGTATGACGAATGAAAATTATCAAATCCCACCATTTCGGGATCCGCACCATTCCGCATCGGCTGTTTAGCTAATTGGCGTATTTAACTTGGTCTCATTGGGATGAAAATATGGTAGTATTTGGTTTACAAGGCTGGGGTTGAAAGGAATGCGACAAAATGAAGAAATCGACCATATTATATATTTATTCCGGTTTATTTTTTATATTATTTTTTGATTTATGGGTAGAGAATTCAGAACAGGCTAGTAATTTTTTTGGTATATGGATTAAACCGTTTATAGATGAACCTAAATTCTCCTTAGTATGGTCTGTCCTTGCTATAGCTGCAATAGTTGTATTGTTTAAATATATATTAGATGCAAAAGAAGAAGAAAAAAAGGATTTAGAAAAAACATTAGAGTCTGAGATGGGGATTTTAATTATGGCCAATAAGGAGTTGGCTGGTTACAGGTTGCAAGATAATCTTATGAGTATTTTAAATAGGTTTGTTCAGCAAAATTCATACGTCAATGCTGCACAATGGTATCAATATATTGAAAATAATCACCAAGGTGAAACAAAGATTAAGCTGAACTTTCAATACGGCTCTGTAGCAGAAGAGGTTAATTTGAATGCTATTCAACAGCTATATTATTATTGCAATACCTCCACTTTGAGAAAGTTTAGAGAAGTAAAAAAGGCATACACGAACGGTGACGCTGATCCATTAGTAGGCTTTATAATTGATGTCCATAATAGTATTGCTTATAAAAGTGAAGAATCACTTACTCAAGAAGATGCTATTTTGTGTTCATTAATGGTACTATCCTTTGAAATACTTGAAAGAGACTTTGGTATAGTTTTTGAGGATTTTTCGGGTTCAAACGCAGACAAATTTCAAAGATTGATAGATGATAACCGAACGGGAATTTTAGAGCAGCTCTGATGGAGGATGAGTATTATTCTTTCACGCATACACGTGACAATGAAAAGTTTAATCGACAATATATAGCCCGCTTAGTAAAAATAAGGGATGAAAATGTAGTATTTACTATTGTACTGGATTCTAGCATCTTAGATGAGCAAGAATATAAAAAGATTATGCTTAATATTGCTACAGACTTTGAAAGTCTTTTAAAAAATCTTGAAAGAATGTATAATAGAAGTAGTAAAGGAGAAGGTGATTAACATGCCAATCCGAGAAGAAGTTCAAAGAAGTGTTCAAAATAAAGCGACCCAGAAGTCGATTGAAAAAAGACTAACTAGTGCTGGGATAAAAGTACAATCGGGTAAAAAAGCGCCGAAAAAAGGTGAGTTTTCAGGGATAATTAGTAATAGCAAAAGGGTATTAAAGCTTAAATTTTGATATTTTATAAAAAGACGGCATTCACTGTCTTTTTTGTCTGTATAACATATATATACATTGGGTATAAACAGTAAAAGAGGTGTTCCAATGTTATATAAAAACAATAATGAGTTTAATAAAAAGCAGGCGGAAATCATCGGACGTCTAAATAAAGAAGGGATTAGGGTTCGAAAGGGCAAAAAGGAACCCTTGAATAGAGAATATTCGGGGATACTTGGTTATGAAAGTAAGATATTAAAGATAAATTTTCCAAAATAAATATGGCATGTGGTATTAGTTTGGGTGCCTGTCACTTCCCGGATCTTGTCAAATTATGTCGAATGAAGTTTTATTTAAAGATGGCTGCTAGTATGGTGAAAACTGGCGGCTTTTTTATGATGTTTGGTTTTTCGTGGATGAGAAAAAAATTTAACGTTTAGTCAAAATAGCATTTTCTGTAGTTCTTTTTTATTGTTTGTTGTTTATCTTATTGGCATTTTGGCAAAAATTGAATTTTCCACCGTTTTAGGCCCTTAAAAGCCAGTTTTAGTGATTCTGTTTTCGAACAAACGTTCTTGACTTTTGATAGAATATAGCTTATCTTATATCAAACCAATGACTAATAAAAGGTGTGAAAGATAATGGCTGTTATTGTGTCGATTATTGGTCTGAAAGGGATTGAAAGGTATCGAGTTGAAGTGGAGGTGCAGGTTTTTCCAGGGGTGGAAGGGGTTAATGTTGGTTTGCCGGATGCCTCGGTTAAAGAATCTAAAGATCGTGTAATGGCGGCTTTGTATGCGAATGGCTGTGAGGTTCCGGATAAGAAAGTCGTCATTAATTTGTCTTGGCGATGGTGTACACCCCTTTCTTCATCTTATTACCACGGGACCCGCCGCATCTTCTCCAAATTAATAAGAAATTCCCCTTTCAACTAGCTTCCTACTGTTTGATGATAAACCATTTTCACCTGCAAATACGCTCCAAAGAACAGCCCATTTCTAAAGTTATATCACTAATAAACAAATTGAGCCAAAGCAATAGTTAGTGTTCTGAATGCATATAATAAGAGGTGGAATATGCCAAAATAACTGAATTCTCTGGTATGAAGATATATATGTATTTTGATGATCATGATCCCCTCATTTTCATGTCAGGGGGCAGAATAAAGCAGAAATATATATCGAAAATGGTCGGTATAAAAATGGATGTTTACCAATGAAGAAGCAACGGGATGTAATCATATGGCTTAATAAAAATAATAGTGATATTATGAAGGCATGGAATGATTGTAAGGACGGTAAAATGCCACAAAAGATTCCGCCACTATAAGGAGGGAAATCTTATGCGTGAGATAATTAAGGCAAAATCAATTCCCAATTTGCATGGTTGGCTATTATGTGAATTTGAAAATGGGGAGAAGCGTTTTATTGATATTAGACCCTCCATGATCGGGATACTTGAGAAATTAAAAGACCCGCAATTATTTAGACAGGTTTATGTGGACGATGACGCAGGTACGGTAGCTTGGCCGGAAGATATCCATATTGATCCGGATACGTTATACAATCGTGGCATTCATTCAGGGGAAATACAACGTTTGGCCAAGATTATTAATTCTGATGAGCACGGTGATTGGTTGGAAAGAGCATGAGTGTCATGGGTGTCTGTCATTTCCCGTATTTCGTCAAATGATGTTCAATGAAATAATCATGTGGGCGGGCTGTTGGTCTATCGTACTGATTGTTTCTTAAATGAAAATTCGTTTGAACCATTGTCATACCCAGCTAACTGTACCATCATCGCTCTATCCGCCAGGCACATTCATAAAACAGCTGAACACCTGGAAACGATAACAATATATTCATCATGAAACATTCTTACTTTCATTTTATTATTTATGCAACACTAGTGATGCAAGGTGGATAATCTCGATAAGATGCTTATCACATGATATATAATGAAAAGAGGTTGATGATGCTGTACATCGATTAACCGTTTTGAATAAGAATAATATTATTGGGATCTTAAATACGATACCTACAACTGTTATGAGTGACATATAAAGAGTGGATAGTAAAACTGTTACTATACCGGAAAGATTGGATTCTGGAATGGAGAAATGAGGTGAGTGAATAATGACTAAGCGTCCATTTGTTTTATGGCTAATTTGGCAAAATACCGAAACACGTCAACGATATCATATCGGGAATTTATCAAGCGTGGATGGAGAATTTACTTTTTCTTATGAGTTGAGCGGAAAAAGACGGACTCTTTTAGAAGCAATGGAAAATGGATATCGACCACATCTTGCTTTTCGGGATATTCATAAAGTGTATAAGTCTAATCGTTTGTTTGATGCTTTTACGAGAAGGCTACCAGATAAGCGGAGGCCGGATTTCAAGGAACTCCTTCAATCATATGGATTATCAAATGATTATACAGAAATGGATGTATTACGTACTACGGGTGGAAGATTAGCAACGGATCCTTACGAGTTTGTTGCACCAATATATCGTTATGATAATCATTTTGATTTTGACTTTTATGTAGCAGGTTGGCGGTATTACGAAGGGGAAAAACGCCTTAAATGAGTTAAAAGTGGGGGACGAAGTAACATTTGAGCTCGATGAAATGAATCCAGAAGATAAGAAAGCAATTGTTATCATGACTACCCAATCCGGTTATAAGTTAGGATATGTGCCAGCCTTTTATAGTGGCTTTACGTATGATGTTATGAAAAATAATGGAACATACAGAGCAAAAGTAGAGAGTGTTCATCTAGATGCAAAGCCTCAACAAAAGGTGAATATCTCAGTTGTTGGAGAAACTGATATTATTGAATATCAAGGTGCGGAATTTGATATTATGGAGCGGGTTGAATTAGTTTAAATACAAAATAAGCTGATGAGGGATATCTATCTCCTATCAGCTTTATTTGTGTAGTGTGCTCTTGAAGCAAACTTTGAAAATGTAAACCCTGATTGGGCTACTGCCTATGTATCTGGTGCAAATGGTTAATCCTGTTACTTTCATTGCTAAAATTAATTCCTGTCTCGCCCGAACATGTTAATATGGTGGTAACAGGAGCAAGAGCAATAAGGAAGGGGCGGGTTTTTATGGGATTGGTGATTGACTATGTCATTTCCCTTACACATTTATATGGACTGGTCCACAAAGATAAAGTTGCTGAGATATACAATATGCAAAACGATGAAAACGTTGGAGCAGCGGATGTGGATGATAGGGCAAAGAATCATGTGGATGAACTTGGCAAAAACTTTGTTGAATTACATGGAGACTATTTTGTACATGAGGCCATCATGGAATTTGATGAATTCGAACAGGAATTGGCAAAACGTCAGGGTAAGCCATTCTATATCCCGAAACAAAAGAACTGTTGAAATACAAAGATGATTTTTATTTTGAACGGACGAAGGAATATAAGGCATTGAAAAGATATGTGCAACGGCATTTTTTCAATGGGGATTCGTACAAAGCGGAGATGTTGTGTGAAGATATTCAAGGTGAATGTCAATTTGGTTTTTCATTGGATAATGTTTTCCAGTCATTTGAAAGGGATGGCGTTGTATTTGAAAGTGAGAATCAAGTGCGCGAAGTGATGGAACTTGTTATGGATCTGTCCAATAATGTCCGGTTGTGGGAGAATAACGGATTTACACCACATGAATTGACCAGTCGAACAGAACGGCCAATGCTGAATCCTTTGCCCGAAGAGGAGGCGTATCATGTGATGGCCAAGCCGGGAATAGGCCAGGAAACCAATGCTGCAACACAGGGCGTGAACAAGAAGGTCGGCAGGAATGACCCATGCCCATGTGGGAGCGGGAAAAAATATTAGAAATGTTGTTTGTAAAAGGCATCGTAATGTGTGCCTGTTGATTTGGTGCCTGTCACTTCCCGAGTTTTGTCATTTTATGTCGAAAATTGGCTGTTGGTTTGGTGGTGGCGCGGCAGAGAGACATACTCATGATATGCTTATTGTCCCATCTTGAACTTAGGTGGGACAATGAGCATGTTTCTATTCTTCACGAAGCCATTCTCTTGCTGCTTCCAGTTCTTCCAGCGGATACTGGTATACTTCCACGCCCGGTATAAGTTTTTCTATATTTTCGTTAAGCCCCACAAACGTTTCATCTGCGACAATAGCGCTTTTCTTTATGCTTTTTAAATGGGTAACAATTTTCCAGCCTTTCAACACTGCCTTCGTAGTATTACCATCAATGTTCTTGAAAACAAATAAAATGTTGAGTGGTTCCTCTTGAAGCTTTTTGGCCTTTAAAGCCCTTTCAAATTTTTGTAAGTCATCCTGCGTTGCTGTACCCTCAGTCGTCACTTCCAAAATCTCGCCTTGTTTTTCACCTTTTATTTCCAGCATCTTCTCATCCTCTCATTTACATCTTTGTATATAGTATTTCACTCTAAATGCGTAATGAAACATTTACCTCTAACGATACTTCCCCAACAAAATCTCCCCTCAATGGCTATTATCATGGTATTCATCACCTTGACAAATTCACCAAAAAGAAAAGTGAGAGATCAACCGCTCATAAAGGTCCGATTCTCTTCAACTAACATTCAGTGGTAAAAAGCGCCCCGCCGCAACTGAATGATGTTTCATTTATCGTCTTGTACTCGCGTATCCGGAATACATGTAATTTTCAGCAGGCAAAGAGTATACTGATTAAGAAGTACTGGTCTATAAGTGTTCGTGTAAAGGGAAGGGGGATACGAGTGCCATTGCAGTCATACTGCCACTAGCAGTAACATTTGGTTCCTCGCTTGGGCTGCCAGCTCTAACCATAGCCTTGCTCACGATACTAATAATCGGGAGCTTTATGGTATTGTTCAGCGGACTGCTCGCAGCCTATTACTTGAGGGACAAGGGACCTGTCCTGACTTGCCCCTATGTCCCACTACAGTCCTTTCACATCAAGTGTTTTTATGAATTGGACAAAGGCTTTAACGATGTTCATCTGGAGGGAATCTTCATGAAAATACATCCAAGTTTTCCGCGTAATCGGATTACCTGTGGGATGATTTAAATTCTTAATGACAAGGTCGGGGTACGGGCGCACGACAAGGTTAGCCATAATGGCGTATCCAAGACCGTTGATTACCATTCTTTGCATGTTTCGACCTGGTTTACCTGAATATTAATGTTGGGATGTTCTTCATAGTTGCTGTACCACCAATTATCCGCAATAATTTTCATCTTCTCGTCTGTATGATAATCAATACGCGGCATTTTCGGGAGATCGCCCCATGCAAAATTCCATGGTGATGCAATGCATACTTCTTCTTCATAGAGCAATTCTTTCTGATCATTCCAATTGTAGTCCCCTTTGATGAAACTGATATGGACATCATGATTTAGGATCCGCCGGTGTATGTCGCTGCTCCAGCCGGTAACAACCTGGAATTCCACGTTTGGGTAGGTTTGCTTGAAAAGCCGCAGTATTTTTGGCATTTTATTCAAAGCAAAAAGTTAGACGCCCCACCCGTAATGTTCCTGTTACTTCTTGTTTCATATTATTCAGTTTTTCCTCAATTTTCGTCTGCTCCCGGAGCATTCTTTTGCATGAAGCGCGAGTTCTTCTCCTTCAGGTGTGAACGTGATTCCACGCTGTTTCCGAATGATCAGCTGTACGCCATAATACTCTTCAAGACTTTTTATACGTGTTGTTAATGTCGGCTGTGATAAAAATAAATGTTTAGCAGTTTGTGTGATATTACCTGTTGAATACAGAGCATCAAGCATTTCCCAATTTTGATATTTCAACAACATTCATCCCTTTGTTTCTGACATTGAAAAAAAAAATTTATGCTTAATTATTAAAATTATATATTTTTATAATTGTAAATTCAACTTTATACTAGTGTTATAGATAATGAAGCAGAGACACAGGAACAACTAGAATGGGGTATGAAAAGGTTTTCGTCATAAGTAACTCATTAAGACAAGGGGTGGATGACTTTGAAAACAGAAGAAACGTTTGTTCCGGGGCTGAAAGGTGTTATTGCTTGTGAAACGGGTATTTCCCTATTGGATACCGAACGGGAAAAGATTAATATCAGAGGGCACGACTTGATTGATCTATCACAGAAAAAGACTTATGCAGACATGGTTTATCTGCTGTTGGAAGGATCACTGCCGGATGACTCAGAAAGAGAGAAGCTGGAGAAAAAACTGAAGGCGCATTATGATGTTCCGGCAAATGTGACGGAGGTACTGGAAATGCTTCCGGAACATACGCACGCCATGGATGGACAGCGTACTGCAATATCCGTACTGGCCGGATATGACGAAAGGATTGATGACCGTTCCACTTCTGTGAACAAAGAACGTGCTTATGAACTATTGGGCCAATTGCCGGCGATAACGGTCAACAGCTATCGCATTCTTCATGGAAAAGAACCTGTAAAGCCGAATCCTGAGCTGTCATACAGTGCGAACTTTTTGTACATGATTACGGGCAAAGAACCGACAGAACGCGAGGAGGAAATTTTGACAGTTCCCTGTTGCTGTACAGTGAACATGAAATGCCAAACTCAACATTTACCTCAAGGGTGATTGCATCGACGAACTCAGACATGTATGGTGCATTGTCCGGTGCGGTCGCTTCACTGAAAGGGAATTTGCACGGCGGTGCGAATGAAGCTGTGATGCATATGCTGAAGGAGACAGATTCGGTTTCCGGTTTTGAACAATTAATGAAAACAAAATTGGAGAAAAAGGAAAAAATCATGGGCTTCGGGCACCGGGTATATATGAATAGAATGGATCCGCGTGCATTGGTGATGAAAGAATCTCTGAAACAGCTTTGTGATATAAAAGGTGACAACACACTTCTTGAAATGTGTGAAGCCGGTGAAGATATTATGAAAGAAGAAAAAGGGTTGTATCCGAATCTTGACTATTATGCTGCACCAGTATATTGGATGTTAGGTGTTCCAATTCCATTATATACACCAATCTTTTTCAGCTCCCGAGCTGCCGGCTTGTGCGCGCATATTATCGAACAGCATGACAACAACCGCCTATTCCGGCCGCGTGTAAAATATACCGGAAAAGAATTGGAGTAAAGTCAGCTGATTCCTACTTATAGAGGGCAATCGGTGATTGCCGGTTGCTTCCAGTTTGCCGCATGAACACACACAAATATATAAAAGAGAAAGGACGTTGACAATGGAATTGGTAAAAGATCAACGGAAAGTCGATACGGTATTGGAAGAAATAGCAGATTATGTCTTAAATAAAGAAATTACCAGTGAGGAAGCTTTTTCAACTGCACATTATGTGTTGTTAGATACACTTGGCTGCGGGATTCTTGCATTGGATTATCCGGAATGCACGAAACTTTTGGGGCCAATTGTTCCTGGCACGACGGTTCCTGATGGGGCACGGGTTCCAGGTACGCCCCATGTGCTTGACCCTGTACAAGGGGCATTTAATATTGGCGCGATGATTCGCTGGCTTGATTATAATGATACGTGGCTTGCTGCAGAATGGGGACATCCATCAGACAACTTAGGAGGCATTCTTGCTGTGGCTGATTATCTCAGCAGGAAACGCATCCGCAATGGAGAGGGTCCGGTAGAGATTCGTGAAGTGCTGGAGATGATGATTAAGGCACATGAAATTCAAGGTATTCTTGCATTGGAAAACAGTTTGAATCGCGTGGGACTTGATCATGTGCTGTATGTGAAAATAGCGACGACAGCTGTTGTTGCAAAAATGCTCGGCGGAAGCAAGGAAGAAATCATGAACGCCTTGTCTAACGCATGGATTGATAATTCCAGTTTGCGAACCTATCGCCATGCACCAAATACCGGTTCAAGAAAATCTTGGGCTGCAGGAGACGCTACAAGCAGAGGCGTTCGCCTGGCAATGATGGCTGTACAGGGTGAGATGGGCTATGCGACTGCGTTAAGTGCACCTGGCTGGGGTTTTCAGGATGTGCTGTTTCATAAGCAGGAATTAACGATAAGCCAGCCATTCGACAGCTATGTCATGGAGAATGTATTATTTAAAGTAGCGTACCCCGCTGAGTTTCATGCGCAAACAGCAGCAGAGGCTGCAGTACAGCTTCATCCGGAAGTGAAAGCCCGTTTGGATGACATTGATCAAATAACCATCACGACCCATGAGTCTGCTATCCGGATTATCGATAAAAAGGACCGCTTTACAATCCTGCAGACCGTGACCATTGCATTCAGTATATTACGGCAATTGGACTTTTAAAAGGCAATGTGACAGCAGAGGATTATGAAGAAGAAGCGGCCGCTGATCCAATAATTGATACATTGCGGGAAAAAATGATTTTGACAGAAGACAAAACATATACGGAGGATTATCTAGATCCGGAAAAACGTTCGATTGCAAATGCCGTTCAAATTCATTTTAAAGATGGCACCGTAACAGATAATGTGGAAGTGGAATATCCATTGGGCCACAGGTTCAGAAGGGAAGAGGCAATGCCTGAATTACGGAAAAAGTATTCCTTTAATCTTTCTGCGACGTATGCAAAGAAACAGCAGCAGGAAATTGAGAAAGTAAGTTTTGACTACCAGAAACTTACTGGAATGGCGGTTCATGAATTTGTAGATCTTTTCGTCTAAGTAAAAAGGGGGCAAAAACATATGGCATGGATTGTTGATCCTTCATCAACACAAGAAGAATTAGCAGCACAGTTTAAAGAACGAATAGCAGGCGAGGATATTTTGCAAATCCCTGGTTCCCATGATTCGATGGCCGCACTGATGGCTAAAAAAGCAGGTTTTCAGTCACTCTACCTGTCGGGCGGAGCATATACCGCAAGCCTTGGAATTCCTGACCTTGGGATGATTACGTCAACTGAGGTGGCAGAACGAGCGAAAGAATTGGTCCGCGCCGCAAACCTGCCAGTACTCGTTGATATTGATACAGGTTTTGGCGGTGTGCTGAATGTTGCCCGAACCGCTGCAGAAATGTATGAAGCAAAAGTCGCTGCAGTGCAAATTGAGGACCAACAGTTGCCTAAAAAGTGTGGACACTTAAACGGAAAACGGCTTGTTTCAAAAGAAGAATGGCACAAAATAAACGATCAAAAGGTGGCACCATCGCTTGTTGTTGTTGCAAGAACGGATGCAAAGGCAATAGAAGGTGTAGATGCTGCCATCGAACGTGCTAAATTTTATGTAGAGGCAGGAGCAGATGCTATTTTTCCGGAAGCATTGAAAACGGAAGAAGAATTCCACCTATTTTCGGAAAGAATCGATGTCCCACTGCTGGCCAATATGACGGAATTCGGCAGAACACCATATTTCACCGCCCAGGAATTTCAGGATATGGGCATGAGCATGGTCATCTACCCAGTAACATCAATGCGGGTAGCCGCCAAAGCATATGAACGCATTTTCAAGATGATCATGGAAGAAGGGACACAAAAGAAGGCCTTTCCGACATGCAGACACGGGAAGAGCTATATGACACCATATCCCATTACGGATTTGAAGAACTGGACAACAATATTGCCAAAACGATTTTGGAAGATATTAAAATTGACTCGTAAAACCTGCTACAATATCAAACAGCCTGCCTTGAAAAATTACAAAGCAGGCTGTTTGTTTTTGTGGCTAGGAGGTGCCTGTCATTTCCCGAATTATCTCTTGTTTATCGAAAGCGAGAGCAGTCCCAATTCGAGCGAGAGCGGCTGCAACTCGAGCGAGAGCGGCTGTAACTCGAGCGAGAGCAGTCCCGACTCGAGCGGGAGCGGCCG
>BBCA01000011.1 GCA_001311805.1 Lentibacillus juripiscarius JCM 12147
CGATGTTGCGATACGCTCAAAAAGGCACTCATCACCGTAATGAGAGCCCGAACGAGGCAGCGATACGCTCAAAAAGGCACTCACCACCGTAATGAGAGCCCGAACGGAGTACAAAGCCAACAGAAAAGTCGCTCATTTACGTAATGAGCGACTAAAACCAAATCAATCTTTTAAAACGTAATACGTCCATTGATGAACACCAACCGCACGAAAATGACTTGCAAGAATACTTCTGATTATTTTTTAGACGGCACCACCCGGCACCAATCATGGATGGTATTCGTAGTAATCTTGCCATTAGGGAAGAGAAACTTATATTCTTTAATGCTTCTTAATATAGCGTCTGAACTAGACTCTTTAAAATCGCATTTTTGGCAAACGCATTTTCTTTTCTCGATAAGCATGGCAAGAGAGTGGCATTTTGGACAGACGATCCCTTTCCGCAGTTGGCCGTAATCATAGGAAGCAGTCGGTCAAAAGGGGAATCTGTTATATGTAAAGCCACTAATTGGTCTGCAAGTTTTTTATCATATTTTGTTAATTTTGAAGGCAGTGAACTTAATTGGTTCATATAACGATTAAGCTGGCTATGGAAAATGATTGGTTTATCAGGAGGTGCCTGGTATAAGGTGAATTCCGGATTGATAAAAAGAACGGAAGCATCAATTGGAAAGTTGGATCCTAGGCTAAGGAGCAGCTGACGTAATAAGGCTTCACTTCTGCTTAACTGGTGAAGCGGATTAATAATTTCTAAGTGGGGCTTTTTGAAGAGCTTATCTGATTCGTAACAATAATCACCTTCATGGTTCTTTACTTCATAAACGTTGATCTTGCCATGTGTGATGATCAGTGTATCGATTTGAAAAGTAGTGTTATTTACTTCCAGCAGTAATTCATTCACTATCAGGCATTCACATTGCAGTTGTTCTGTTAAAGTATCAAACTGTTTTTCCCCCTCATAGCCTTTTTTCAAATTCAAATAGTGACGTTTATCCTTGCCGGTTAGCTTCATTCGGGGATTCAATAATTCCAGGGTAATCAATTCTGCAGGCTTCGAACGCGATTTATAAGGCACAAGCATCGTCCACATCCTTTTTAAAAACTATTATACATTAAATTCCCCCAATTGGGAAAAATCATCAATAAAAAGAGGAATATGGAAATTAATGTCGAAGTAATCACTGAATTAAAAACTATGAAAGGACAGAAGGAAATTTACTTGAGGCGTTTATCCACGTACTTTCCGCTGCATTGCAAATCGCACACATCGTCCACATGGGAAATCGGGAACATCCCATTTCTGAATAAATTCCTCACTTCTAGCGACCTAGCGACATCCCAAATGAAAATTTATTACGACATTCGTGACACATTCCCCGTGTTGCCACCCTAATTTGTTAAATAGCATACCTATTTCAAGAAAAACAGAGTAAATGAAAGGAAATCAAAAATGGTCACGTTTACATGGGGTTTTGTAAATTATACATCTTATGTTATGATCCGTTTTGTTGAAAACGGAGCTTGCTTTTGCACGATAAAACAATAATTACAAAAAACTAGCCTGCTGCCATTTGCACGTGGTGGCAAGCTAGTTTTTCTAATGAAAGGCAAAAGTACTACAGAAAGACGATAAAACATGAAAGGAGTGCTTCATTGAAACTACAAGAAATGAAACAAGAATGGTTTGGAAATGTACGGGGAGATGTGTTGGCAGGAATAGTAGTCGCATTGGCTCTTATACCAGAGGCAATTGCGTTCTCCATTATTGCTGGAGTAGACCCGATGGTTGGTCTTTATGCATCGTTTTGTATTGCGGTCGTCATAGCAATTGTCGGAGGCCGTCCGGGAATGATTTCCGGGGCAACAGGAGCAATGGCTTTGCTAATGGCTGATTTAGTTGCTGATTATGGGTTACAGTATTTATTGGCGGCGACCATTTTAACAGGAATTATTCAAGTCTTATTTGGTATTTTCAAACTGTCGAAAGTGATGAAATTCGTCCCGCGTTCAGTAATGGTCGGATTTGTGAACGCACTTGCCATCATGATTCTAATGGCGCAGTTTCAGCATTTTGTAGGCGAAACATGGGTCATGTATGCTCTCGTTGGATTACGTTGGCCATCATCTATCTTTTTCCGCGTATAACAAAAGTTGTCCCGTCGACACTCGTAGCAATCATCGTCGTAACGGCTATTGCTATTTATGGAAATCTGGAAGTTGGAACGGTGGGGGACATGGGAACGTTGACACAACAGTTACCTGTATTTTTAATTCCGTCTATTCCTTTTACAATGGAAACGTTCATGATTATCCTTCCGTATTCGTTATCACTGGCAATTGTTGGATTACTGGAGTCGCTTTTAACAGCTAATATTATTGATGATGCGACAGATACAGAAAGCAACAAAAATAAGGAAAGCAGTGGACAGGGAATTGCTAACGTTGTAACAGGATTTTTGGTGGAATGGCTGGTTGTGCCATGATCGGTCAGTCGGTTATCAACGTGAAATCAGGAGGTTCCCGAAGATTATCTTCACTTGTTGCAGGTGTGTTTTTGATGTTTTTAATTATCGTGCTGGGTGGATTGGTCGTTCAAATTCCAATGGCAGCACTTGCTGGTGTCATGATCATGGTTTCTATTAGTACGTTTGATTGGTCTTCGGTTAAACATTTGAACAAACTGCCAAGAACAGATGCAGCTGTCATGGTAACGACAGTTGGAATTGTTCTCGCTACTCATAATTTATCCATTGGTGTGTTGGCCGGCGTACTGTTAAGTGCTATATTCTTTGCTGCAAAATTTCTAAAGTAAACGTGACAGAGGAACTGGATTTACGAGAACAGAAAAAAGTGTACCTAGTAGAAGGGCAATTGTTCTTCGCGTCGGTAAGCGAGTTCCCGGCTAAGTTTACCTTTGCGGATTCTGTTCAAGAGGTTGAGATTGATTTAACACATGCACATCTATGGGATGATTCGGCCATTGGTGCTTTAGATAAAATCGAAATGAAATTTGATGAAAATAACATTAAAGTAACTTATTTAGGACTTAATGATGAAAGCCACCACTTGAAAAACGCATAGGCGGACTATCGAAAGCATCAGGTCATTAATGGTAAGCTGGACAAAGGGGGGGAGGATATGTTTAAACGAATACTTTTGGCTACGGATGGATCAAAGCATTCGGTTCGTTCAGCTGATCATGCGATACAACTTGCTCATCAATTTGATGGAACCATTGATGTGGTTTATGTGGTCGATAGCCAAACATCGAAAACAGATGTCTTGCATAACGACAATAAATATGAAATTGAGCATAAACGGAAAGAAAAGATTAAGTCCGTTCAGGATCAAATTCGGCAGTTCGATATAGATTTTAAAGTCCATATACTCCATGGTGAGCCGGGGCCTACGATCGTTGACTTTGCTAATACCAATGATTTTGATTGTATTGTTATTGGGAGTCGTGGACTAAACAACCTGCAAACCATGATTTTGGGCAGTGTAAGTCACAAGGTTGCTAAACGAGCAGATTGCCCGGTTTTGATTGTGAAATAAAAAAAGGATTTTAAGCATGCACTGGCATTTGACCACTTACTTGGCGAATGCCAGTTTTTTCATGAAGTTATAATAATGTACTCCTTTATTCTTTAAATTCATCAATTAAATCCTTTATTTACTGGACACGGTTCTGTTATGTCGTTTCCTGCGTTGATACGTAGATAGTATGACTCCTCCCACAATAAATAAGGAACCTAATATCTCTATATCTGTTATCGGCTTGTATAGTAATATTAATCCCATAATCATAGCTACAAAAGGCTCTAAGTTAGATAATATGGATGCCTTTGATGCATCAACATGTCGAATGTTGTGATTCCAAACTAGTGTTGCTAAACCATGTACAACAACAGCTGTCCCGATTAAAAGAGCCCAATCAGACATGTTATTACTTATTCGTAAAGGATTGTCCAGTAAAAAAGCAAACGGGATGGAGACAATAAAGCCCACAACATTCGAATATAACGTAATGGTCAGGGGATCAGCTCTTTTGGAGAGCCCCCTTGTCATAATAATCATTATAGCGAATGTTATCATCGTTACAACAATCCATATAAGCCCTTTATCAATGTTTAAAGAGGATAAGTTTCCTTTCGTTACAACCAGATAAATACCTGTAATCGCAAGAGCAGTGCCCATCAGCATACGAATCGTTTAATTTTTTCTTTTAAAAAAATGGCAGCTAAAAAGCCAGTTAAAATGGGGGCAGTTGCCAGGATTAAAGCAGATGTTGTTGGATCAGCAGTTTTGTAATCCAACAAAGACATTGATTTATAAATACACCAATAACCCCTAGAGAGAAAATTGTAAGCATATCTCTTTTATTTAAATGATTTAAATGTTTTGTAAGAAGCTAATCCGATTAAAAATAGCACAATAAAGAAAAGTCTTAGTGATGTTAACAGAGTTGGGGAGAAATCATGAACTAAAATCTTTCCAAACACAAAATTACTCCCCCATACGACTACACAAAAGGTTAGCCAGGTGTAAGCTTTTAACATATTCGTTCCTATCTCCTATAAAAATGATAACTTTTATATTTTAAACATAATCGTGTGTCCGGTATACCAATTTGCTTGGCTTGGAGAATGAAATTTCAACAGTACCCCTGCTACTAGCCACTAAAAAGGAGAATGGGACAAAAGTATTGAAGCAACGAAAAATCCGAACAATGATTCAACATTTTTTTTCGTAGATGATCGAATATCAAATTATATCGGATTTTTCTTTTTAAAATAATAGGGTTTCCACCTAAACCAGCGAAGGAAAAATACGGAGACTCCTGGGGGAGCAGAGGCCTAGATGAGACCCCGCAGTGCGACAGCGCGAGGAGGCTCATCAGCCGCCCCCGGAAAGTGAAGTATTTTTCTGTAGCGGCGGTTAAAACTTACCCCAACATCATAGGAAAATACTCCAGTCATCATTTGGCTTTAATGCTGATGATTTTTGTTATGTTCCAGGCCCCTTTCTAATTCAAAAATATTTGCTGGCTAACCGTTCGGCTGTCCTTGTGGCAAGCGCTTGTGTCGTTAAGGTTGGATTTGGCCCTCCAAGCGAATTATAATCGGCACTATTATCGGCTATATAGAGTCGTTCGACCTGATAGCTTCGCATGAAGTATCTACGACAAAACCCATTCGCATCGTGCTTTGTAAGTGAATATAGTAATTCGGTGGGAGATCACTCCGATGTACCTTTTTGCACCAGCTTGCCGTAAAATATCCGTGGCGATTATAGCTAATTGTTCTCTCCTCTTTTTCGATTTTTCACTTGGTACATAGTGTACGAACGGTACCGCTCCATGTTCATCTTTATATGGGGATCCAATTCAACTCTGTTCGATAGTTCACTTCGTCATCTGTAATGACGGAAAGGGTAAGCGTCCTTTTGTAGCCCTTCATAGCTTCCTCAAGCTCGGAACCAACCAGTCTTCCTCGACCGTCCCATATGTCTGAATCGGGTTGACGGAGGGTATTATAGCCATATTGACTGAATCCAAATAAAGGTTGAGCTGAAAGACCGGGGCTTTCTCCAATATTTTCAATCATGCCAAGACCGGGATAGTCAAGTCGTGCCCCTGACGTATGCCCAACGAATGGATTAATTGATGGACTTCCTAAAGTCTCCATTAATGTTTGTTCATCAAATGTTCCAGTAATCATATCCATATAATGATTGGTCAACCCACGTCCTACCCAAGGATTATATGGCAATTCAGAATTCAGCCAAAGGCGTGGTGTTTCCACACAACCGGCTGCCATCACGACTACTTTTGCACGCAATTCCTCTATTTCCCCAGTCCACGTATCTCGTATTTGGACCCCGACTGCACGTTTACCTCCGTTAGCACTATGCTCTGTCAACACCTTCATGACAAACGTATTCGGTCTGAACGTCACATTCCCCGTCTTCATCGCTAGAGGGACATAACTGACAGTCGTGGAGCGTTTTTGCCATCTTGTCAAGCGTTGGACCATAAGGACACCCTTGCCCACAATGGCCACTTAATGTACAACCTTCCATATGGCTTAATTCTTCTAAAGAATAATTAGGGTCCATTAGATGCTCATTCGGGGGTAAAATGGCATTCGGTTGCGGACGGTATCCGTTGCTCGTTGCATCTAATGTCTGATTTAGGGGGAAAGCTGCCTTTTCCGCCCCGAAAAAAAAAGTGCTTCTTTCGATGTCGTTGGTGCAAACTCAACTGGTAATGTGTTTTCCACTTTTTCGTAATAGGGGATGAGTTCATCATAATCAATGGGCCACTCCTCAATCGCATTCGGAAATGCCCGTGGGGAGTTGGCATAATAATGAAGTGTGGACCCTCCAATCCCGGCACTTTGCCATAATATCGCCTGATCGGGAATATTTCTATACCATGGTGCACGTCTTCGGTCGGCCGATCCCCAACGGAATTTACCGCTGACGAAATCATTCATGTCATTTTCAAGTCTTGTCAGCTGCTGGCGATAAAGAGAACCATCCAAATCATTGGGATCTGAACTTTCTTTTGCTTTACCACGGTTTTCATTAGGTTCGGGCCATTTTCTATTTCCGTACCATGGGCCGGCTTCAAGTACAAACACACGGATTCCTAGTTCTCCAAGCTCTTTGGCAATAACGGGGCCGCCTCCTCCAGCTCCAATAACAATCACATCAGGATCTGTTTTCATTCTTCACCCTCATTTCTACCCATTAATAGTAAAAAACCACGGAAATCACGATAACCCAATGATACACCGGGATAGCCAACTTGCTGCCAACTCCAAGGGAAAAATTCAAGACATCGATGATTCGGTTGATTTAACCGTGTCGAGCCGTAAGCCGGCCACTCGGAATAATAGCCAAACAATGAAAGGCGGTTAAGCGCATCCGTTACATTTTTGACTAAACCAGCATTGTTTTGAAAAGGAGATGGTAACACGAAAAGATCAATCTTAAGATTTTCTAGTGCAGATACGTTCGAATTCGGTCTTTCCGAGAAAGATGAGAAAACATTCGTCCTCCGGGGAATAGACTTTGGGGAAAGGCTTGTGCCTGATGAGCATTTACTAGCTGTGTGGCTGCGACATCTAACATGATAGCCGTTGGATAAGCAGGGGGATAACAGTGTGATGCAATTGCTGCTGAATCGATATGTAGTGATTTAAACTATAGATGATATATTCATGAACCCCCATATCCTCAGCGTAAAAAAGGGGCTCATGTCCTGGCTGATTTGTTGATGGAAGTAATGCATCAGTTAAAGCCTGGAAACTTGCTTGCAAATACTCTTGAGTCTGGCTTAAATGACTGATAACATTTCACCTCCTTCTAATTTTGGAATACTACTACTGTATTTTCTAATGCAACTTTTTATGCCTCAATCTTAGAAACGCCGCCTGCATTTGGAGAAAAACATTTTGGAATGACATGCAGATAGATACGGGTGAAATCACTTCTAAATTGCTTGATGGTTTTCGGGTGGATGTAGCGTATATCTTCAGGGATTATTCTCCGCTTTAGCAGCTCTTGCCACATTTATTACATCTTTCTTTAAACTATAAGTAACCCTTATTGGAATCATTATAAATAATTATTTAACTTATAAACAATTCCCGATTATGCTAAAAGCAGGAGGTGTTTTTAGTGGCGACGACAAACACACAGACGGCGACAAAACCATCACCCCGGATGGCATGGCTGGGCGGGGTGGCATTCACATTTCTTATTGCTGCCTTAGGTGCTTTGCTGGCAATGGTTCCGGGATTTGACCGAGTTGGGCAGCTGGCATGCGCGATTATTATTGCAATTTTTACCGGCAGATTTTTGGCTATCCGGAGGCAATCAGGTCGGGAATTGCTTTTTCAGCGAAACGGCTGCTGCGTGCAGCTATTATTTTATACGGGCTTAAACTGAACATTGATATCGTATTAAGCGACGGATTAGGATTATTGGTGCGTGATGCCGGGGTCATTATTTTTGCTATAGCCGCAACGGTCTGGCTGGCAAAAGTATTTAAAGCGGATAAACAGATCTCGCTACTGCTCGGGGTCGGTACTGGTGTCTGCGGAGCTGCTGCCATTGCTGCTGTAGCGCCAATTATAAAAGCGAAAGAGGAAGATACGGCAATCGGTGTTGGTATTATCGCGTTAATGGGTACGATTTTCGCTATCATTTATACCATTTTGCGGCCAGTTTTGCCGTTGGACGCGATTCAATATGGCGTCTGGTCCGGAACCAGTCTGCATGAGGTTGCGCACGTGGCACTGGCAGGGGCACCTGCAGGGGAAGATGGGCTGGCGATGGCCCTTCTGGCTAAGTTAGGTCGTGTTTTCTTACTCGTACCGCTTTGTTTTATCCTCATTTATATCATGAAGCGGAAAAGTAAAAACACAGAAGAGCCGGAAGCTAAAATTGAGTTTCCTTGGTTTCTTGTCGGGTTTATCGTGTTAAGTATTCTGGGTAGCTATGTGTTCGGCCATTCCATCCCAGTATCTGATGGGCTGATGGAAGGCGTGTTCACATTGACGACATGGTTATTAACCGCAGCGATGGTCGGACTGGGCCTGAATGTTAGTTTGAAGGACTTGCGGACAAAAGCAGTCCGTCCACTCGCGGCCATGACAGTTACATCTGTAGCACTATCGATTATTGTGTATTTCATCGTTTAACAGAATGGTGCTGTTAATTAAAAAAGCCAGTGCTCGCTTGCTCGAGTGCTGGCTTTTTCCTTTTATCTTCCTTTCTGAACACGCACAAACAGAATTGAATTAAATATCGGCGGCTGATATAATCAAATTACAATGTATCGTCATATGATATAACGACTAACGATAATATAGTAATTGGAGGTTTCGTATTGTCCGAAAGTAATGATCACAATCACATTCCATTGACTGAAGCTGTCTATTATATATTGCTCGCATTTCATACTCCTATGCATGGATATGGCATTATGCAGTTTGTCAAAGAAATAAGCGATGGTCGCGTTCATTTAGGACCCGGAACACTTTATGGAGCCATAAAGACAATGTTAGAAAAAGGTTGGATTCAATCATTAGAAGATAACTCAAACGGTCGTAAAAAAGAATACGAGTTGACTCAGCTTGGAAAAGAAGTTGTTCATGCAGAGATAAGCAGACTTCAAGAGCTTGTCATTAATGGGAATCAGATAATGAGGGGTGAAAAAAGTGACAGTTAAAAAAAGAAGGGTTTTTTCAACTATGAAAAAGAAGAAAAATGGCTGAATGAAATGGCGTCCAAAGGCCTGAATTTAATTCGTTATTCATTTGCCGAATATACCTTCGAGAGAGGCACTCCAGGAGAATATAATTATCGCCTGGAATTGTTAGACGAATTACCCACACACAGTGAAAGCAAGGAATATATGAAATTCATGGAAGAAAATGGTGTCGAGTGTGTGGACTCCTATCTTCGGTGGGTCATTTTTCGTAAAAAAGCGATTGATGGACCATTTGAAATATATTCTGACTATGAATCTAGAGTAAAACATTATCAAAAAGCAGCTAGTTTAATTGGCATAGCGGTCGGGTTAAATTTATTTATAGCCGTTTTGAATATGAATTACTCAACATTTAATCTGTACCTTTCGATGTTAAATTGGCTATTGGTTATCATACTTTCACCCGTACTTATATCCTATTTAGGAAAAATCAGTAATCTGAAAAAGGAAATGGAATTGCATGATAAATGAGTGTAATCATTTATGTTGCTGGCAATTTTCCGTGTACTCATCTTTTAGAAAATGGCAGCTCCCGA
Organism: Lentibacillus juripiscarius JCM 12147; assembly: GCA_001311805.1. The sequence goes on from BBCA01000011.1 coordinate 9,820, forward strand.
GAGTTTAACAAATGCAGTCATAGTGGGTAATCAGACAGCCGGCCATATCAGTCGGCTCTAAAAACCGTTAGTTCTTTGTTATTCCGCAGCAGTTCGATGAACACCTGCAATGCTTTTGTCTGAAATAAAGAAGCAGTGACGATGGAAAACTGTCGCCGGAAAGGAAGTCCACTCACCTCTATGATTTGCAGATCACCATATTGCAGCTCTTTTTGGATGGCCCATTGTGACAATAAACTAATGCCAAGTCCGGCACCAACGGCTTCTTTGATTGGCTGTGTGCTGCTAATATTCATGACGCTCGTTGGCGAAATACCATATTTCTGGAAAACAGTGTCAGCTGCTTCCCGCGTACCAGATCCCAGCTCCCGCAAAATCCACGTCTGTTCTTGTAGTTTTTCCATTGAAACCCTCCTGGGGCTGGCTGCCAGCGGATGTTCAGGGGAGGCGACAACCACCATATCATCTTCGGCAAATGGTTCTGTCTGCAACAGTTCTTCATCTTTAAAGTGCCCTTCAACAATCCCGACATCCAGCTGATGACGTTTGACAGCATCGGCTATTTCAGCCGTGTTGCCAATGCTTACAGTCGGACGGATATCTGGGTATGCTTCGTTCATCTTCGCAATAATATGCGGAAGGACGTATTCGCCAAACGTGTAACTCGCTCCGATAGAAAGTGGGCCGCCAGCCTTGTTGGCCAGATCATCCACGAGATTTTGCATCCTGGTGTATAACCCGATTATTTCTTTCGCATGGTGATAGACCATTTCTCCGGCTTTATTCAGCCGAACATATTTGCTCGTCCGCTCCAGCAGGCGCACACCAATATTGTCCTCAAATGTCCGGATATACTGGCTCACTGCCGGCTGCGTCATGTGCAAAGCTTCTGCAGCCCTGGAAAAATTCTGTTTTTCAGCCACTGTCACAAAAACGTGTAAATGCTGATCCATCTTCGTTTCACCACTACTTATGTATTTTATACCATGTATTATAGCATGTTTTGCAGGATAAACGTCATACAATACACTAGGCCATAGTTCCTGCTGTGGAAAATAGAAGGACCAATCGCCCTAAAAATCATGTCGCATTTTGAAAATTATTGTTCTATTCATTGTCGATTTCCTTTATAATAGATTTAAAAGTGCGTGTTCAAAAAGGAGGATAAAAAGGACCAAGAATTTCAAGACGGCGCGAGCTCCCGAGTAGCGGAGTGTATGCAAATTAATACATGAGCACAAGTAATACTTCCCTGAATCCGCATCGCACGCCGGGAAAGCGCTTTTCTTTTCCAAGGAACGGAAAAGCAAGCCAACGAAGAAATTCGATGCGTCATTTTTACCGGACTTTTTGAACAACCTCTAAAAGGAAATGGGAGATTGATAGATAATGAAGCGAAACCACCTCAAAATCACTACTTTTGGCATTCTTCTTCTGCTCATCATTGCGATCATACCGCTGTCCACAAAGCCTACAAGCGGTCAGGAGACACGTGTAGCAAGTCCGCACACAGAAAGGCAAACGACTATAGCCCCTATCGACACGAAGCAGAAAATGCAGCGCTTCACTTATGACTCCGGATTAGACTTTGATTATCCCGATGCCGTCAGAGGAATTTATGTCACAGGACCGTCAGCGGGTGGCAAACGTTTTGATAAACTGCTCAATCTAGTTGGCAAGTCGGAGCTGAATTCGATGGTAATCGACATTAAAGAAGACCATGGGAATTTGACCATTAGTGTTCCGGAAGATTCCCCATACGCTGATGCCGCTACCAATTACATTGATGAGCCCCGGAAAATGCTTGAAGTATTGGAGGAAAAAGGCATTTATCCAATAGCCAGAATTGTTGTTTTCAAGGATTCAGTCCTTGCCAACAAACGACCGGAACTATCTTTCACCAAAAACGGCGAAGTATGGACGAACGGCAAGGGGGAAGCATTTGTCAACCCGTTTGAGAAAGAAGTGTGGGAATACAATCTTCAAATCGCGAAAAAGGCAGCTGAACTCGGGTTTCAGGAAATCCAGTTTGATTATGTCCGTTTCCCAGAAGGGTTCGAGCATTACGATGACGAATTGAATTACAGCAAGGGTGATTATAAGACAGATGATATGAATAATGTGAAGCGCCGGGTTAAAGCTGTAACCGAATTTGTTCAACACGCCAAGGAGGAACTGGCCTATTATGACGTGGACTTGGCTGTTGATATTTTCGGCTATACGGCGACAATTGAGGAAGCACCCGGGATTGGGCAGAATTTCTCAAAAATTTCCAGCAATGTCGACGTCATTTCATCCATGATCTATCCGAGCCACTGGACATCGTATTTTGGCATCGACTTTCCTGATAAGAAACCATACGAGACTGTGACGGAATATGCAAAAGTCGAAAATGAAATTCTCGGCAAACTGGATAACCAGCCAACATCCCGGCCGTGGATTCAGGACTTTGAGGCACCGTGGCTGTATAGCGGTGCGCCAACCCAATACGGAAAAGCCGAAGTGGAAGCACAGATTAAAGCACTGAATGAAAATGGCATTGATGAATTTCTGATCTGGAATGCCGGCAATACGTATACGGAAAATGTGGACTACACACCAACCAATTGACAGAAGCAAATCCGGCAGACACGGGCTCAAAACAGATTAATATGTAAAAACCGGGTAATTTTGAATAAATCCCGGTTTTTTACATGATAATAGGACCATATAACGCTGATCGGAACACAAGCGAAATAACGCCTCCAAATCCGGTTTAACAAATACAGCAGCAATCGGTATAATGAACAACGACGGATGGCCTTGTTCAAGAAGGAAGGAAAAATTATCTGTTCCATACCTTTTTGGAAACTTTGTGTTAGCCGACTACGTATATGAAGGAGTAGATGTATGAACTGGTATGAAAAATTGAACAAGTATTTTCCAATCGAAGAAATGAAATCGAAGGAACATATGGAAACACTGCTGAAAGAAAAAGGGGATGTTTACCACAAAGACGAGGACCCCACCATGTACTAATGTATGCTGAATTTGACAGATTCCTCTTTATTGACTATGTTTGGGTCTCATCACAATCGAGGGGGCAGGGAACCGGTCATAAACTGATAGAGAAGCTAAAACAGCGCAATAAGCCGATTATCCTGGAAGTAGAACCTGTTGATTACGACGACACGGATAGCGAGAAACGACTGCACTTTTATAAACGGGAAGGCTTTTCCCATGCGCAATACATCGATTACAATCGCCGTTCACTGGCTACAAATGAACAAACCCCAATGGAAATTTTGTATTGGTCCCCGAACGATGAGTCAGAAGAAATGATTTATGAGCAGATGAAAAAATGTATGAGACTATCCACACGTATAAAGATGAAGAATTTTATGGTGCAAGCTATGAATCGGTGGATGAAGTGCTCAGTTACGATGAAAGTCGGAGCACCGACGATATCTTTGAAAATCTGACGGAAAGAGCATAAGAAGCAATGGGATTAATCGGCCTCTTGCTGTCCAGAAAGCAAGAGGCTGATTATTGCCATCTGAATAAGGATTAGTCACCCGAAAGGACTCGGATCAGGTGGATATACGCTGAGACATTTTTTAGACATTTTCAATTAGAAGGTTTAATTAAAAATGATTTGGGGTATCTTACAATTAAATGAGAACATTTTGTGAACACATATATTTTTACCAATTTTGACATATCCTCTACCTTTTGATTGACAACTATAGTATAATTATACATATAGGTAATTTAAACTTATTTTAATCTAATAATAAGTTAGAAACTGTTCACGAAGTGACTATATATTTATCAGATTGAGGAGTGAAGTTACATGGTAACACTTTATACCTCACCAAGCTGTACATCCTGCAGAAAAGCAAAAGCATGGCTGGAAGAGCACGATATACCGTTCAAAGAGCGTAATATCTTTTCCGAACCATTGACTCTTGATGAGATTAAGGAAGTATTGCGAATGACAGAAGACGGTACAGATGAGATTATATCAACACGTTCGAAGGTGTTTCAAAAGCTGGATGTCAATATCGATCAGCTTCCTATGAAAGACTTGTTTCAGTTAATCCAGCAAAACCCTGGACTTTTGCGCCGGCCAATCATTTTGGACGAGAAACGGCTTCAAGTCGGATACAACGAAGATGAAATCCGCCGTTTTCTGCCGAGAACGGTTCGTACATTCCAATTACGCGAAGCACAGCGTCTCGTAAATTAATTTAGCTGACTTCCATCATAAAAGTGAAAAACGCAGATCCCTTTATCGTGCAGGTCTGCGTTTTTCCTTTAGAAGGACCGGCATAAACCTGTTCTAGTTGTGCAAGTCCAATGAAAATTGGACGGCTAATTTTTACTGAGCTAGTGACAACAGGGTAGAAATGGGTTAAAATAAGTAATTAACCATTCGAATATAGGCAAATGAATTTTCAATATTGCTTGCTTTATCATACAATAAAGTAAAGCACCATGAATGGTTATAATTATGGTTTACAGAGCACACAATAAGCGGATAAATATAAAATAAAAAGCTGTCTCTTCCACCATTTGGATTTGACTTTGATAGTCCGGATTCTTTACTTGAAGGGAGAGAAATGGGATGGAAATAGAACGGATTAATGAGAATACGGTGAAATTTTACATTTCATACGTTGACATGGAAGACCGCGGATTCCAGCGCGAAGAAATCTGGTATAACCGTGAGCGGGGAGAACAGCTGTTTTGGCAAATGATGGAGGAACTCAATTATAAAGAAGACTTTACGGTAGATGGACCGTTATGGATTCAGGTTCAGGCAATGGATAAAGGTCTTGAGATTGTTGTTACCAAAGCACAAATCTCAGGTGACGGCGAAAATATTGAGATTCCGGCTGAAAATGGCAAGACCGTTGATATCTCTGTCGATGAAAAATTGATGACATGCTAGATGATAAATTTGGAACGGAAAAACCGCAGACGCCGACAGTGAGGAAGAAGATGATGGTGCATTATCCCTGATTGTCCGCTTTCCGGATTTTGAAGATGTCATCCAGCTGAGCCATTATCTTGAGGACAGCGCGGAAGAACTGGAAAATTCGCTTTTCCATTACAACGACGACTATTATCTGTACGTTGCGTTTCCACAGGAGGATGATGACAGACAGGAAGATTTGCTCAGCCAGATTTTTGAATTTGGGGCTGACACAGAAGTAACCATTCATATCCTTGAAGAATATGGCAAACAAATTATAGAGCAGGATACATTTGCACAGATTCGGTCATACTTCCCTGCCACGATTGGACGCTCTGAATAAGGGTGTCTTTTTTTGTTGTTTATGCATTTGAAAAAGGAAATAGTCTATCTTTGTCGAATAAGTAACAATGGAGGTGATAAATCGATGCTGCAAGCGAAAACAAAGATGGAAAGCTTGTGACATTAGCATCTATGACAAGACAGGAAATAGCCATACTTAAAAAGAGGAACAAGTTTTTTTTGCCCGACTTGCAGCCAGCAAGTTATTGTGAAAGCGGGGAGCAAAGTCATTCCGCATTTCGCCCATGGAGCCAAAACAGATTGCCCGGCACAGGAAGGCGGGGAAGGGACATATCACGAAAAGGTAAACTGCTGCTGTTTCAATGGCTGAGAGGGCAACAGCTCGACGTCCGGCTTGAGCCGTATATACCGGAAATAAAACAGCGCCCGGATCTCCTGCTCCAGCTGAAGAACAAGACCATTGCCATCGAGTACCAATGTGCAAGAATACCGACCGAACTTGTTGTGAAAAGAAGCCGCGGGTATGCTCGTGCAGGGATTATTCCCATTTGGATCTTAGGCGCCAATAACTTTCATAGGCGCAGTCGGCAGCAGCTGAAAGTAAATCAGTTTCATCTCCCGTTTATCCACCAGTTTTCACCCAGTTTCCCGCACACATTGTATTTCTTCTGTCCGGACACCCTTCAGTTCATAACATGTCAGGATTTACATTTCTTTACACTGCACCATGTAATAGGAAAGTGGACAATCCGCAAACTGAACGAAATGATTTTCACGGATTTATTTCACTCTTCCTGTTACCCATGCGGACACCTTTTTCACAATTGGAAACAGAAGAAGCGCTTGTTCCGTCTGCGCGCACCGGGACATCCGCATGGACGGGAGATGGCATGGCACCAGTGGCTTTATGCCAGACATGCCAGCAGACAATCGCTGCCATCGCATATTTACCTTCCCGTCGCATCACAGCACTTGATGAAAACACCGCCATGGGATTGGCAGAGCCGTCTTTGCCTGGATATTATCGCTCCGCTTGCTCCCGGTGCATCATTCCACTATAAGTCCTGTACACACATGCTGCGCAGCCACTTCCATGCTCCATCATTCTTTCCGCTCATCTCTTCACCCGTCAATCCGATAAGCGCATACCTTCAGCAGCTTGAAAAATTGCAGATTATCAAGAAAGCATCTTCTTACCATTATATAAAACAGCATCCGCTCCGCTTTTACGACCATATAGAGGAAGCATTGGCGGGAGATGATCTTTTGATGGTACAGTTAATGAAACAAAATAGTGGCATGATTCCGGGATAATTCGCCATACTAACTAAAAGAGGTAATTAAAAAGTCCGTCCTCCTTTTTGAACACGCACTGAAATGAAGGATTTTTGATGGGCCTATCGAATTAGTACAGAGATAACGTATGACAGGAGGAATGCACATTGGCTAAAACAGCAAAAGAACTGCCAAAGCGAAGTGAAATCCCGGAAGAACGCAGGTGGAAACTGGAAGATATTTTTGCAACGGATGAGGAATGGGAAAAAGAACTGAAGGAATTGAAGGGCGATTTTCCATCCATTACCGACTATCAGGGAAAAATCGCTGAATCCGCACAAAACCTGTATGATGTGCTTAAGCTGCAGGATCAGCTGTCGGAACGGCTGGGAAAATTGTTTACATACGCGCACATGCGCTATGACGAGGATACGACCAATTCTAAATATCAGGCACTGAACGAGAAAGCGGAGAACTTGTTGACAGCGGCATCCAGCTCGATGAGTTTTATTGTACCGGAAATTTTGGCAATGGACGATGCAAAAGTGAAATCTTTTCTTGAAGAAAAAGAAGAATTAAAGCTTTATAGCAAAGTGCTGAATGATATCAGCCGCCAGCGCCCGCATGTTTTGAGTGAGAAAGAGGAAGCATTGCTGGCAGAGGCATCTGAACCGATGGGTAGTGCCTCCAATACGTTCAGCATGCTGAATAATGCTGATTTGACGTTCCCATCGATAACCAATGAAGACGGGAAAGAAGTGGATTTGACACACGGCCGGTACATTGGATTTCTGGAGTCTAAAGACCGGAATGTTCGCAAGGCTGCGTTCCAGGCGATGTATGACACCTATGGCAAATTCATTAATACGTTCGCCTCCACATTGACAGGAACCGTCAAGGCGGATAATTTCGATGCCAAGGTACACAACTATGATTCCGCGCGCCAAGCTGCACTGGACAGTAATCACATTCCGGAGCAGGTGTATGACAATCTCGTAGAAGCGGTGAACGAAAAATTGCCGCTGCTGCACCGGTATGCCCGTCTGCGCAAGCAAGTGCTCGGTTTGGATGAACTGCACATGTATGATATATACACACCGCTTGTCAAAGATGCCGATATGCACTTTCCATATGAAAAGGCACAGGAATATGTGCAGGAAGCCTTAAAGCCACTCGGTGATGATTATGTCAGCGTTCTGAAAAAAGGATTTGAAAGCCGCTGGATCGATGTGGAAGAGAATAAAGGCAAACGGAGCGGTGCCTATTCTTCCGGTGCATATGGGACACACCCGTACATTCTGCTGAACTGGCAGGATAAACTGAACGACTTGTTTACCCTGGCCCATGAGCTCGGCCATTCCATGCACAGCTATTACACACACAAAACACAGCCATTCCGTTATGGCAACTACTCCATTTTTGTCGCTGAAGTTGCTTCAACAACAAATGAAGCATTGCTGAACGATTATTTGCTGAACCATGTGGAGGATGAGAAACAAAAGCTGTTTTTGCTGAATCACTTTCTGGAAGGGTTCCGGGGCACGGTTTTCCGCCAAACGATGTTTGCTGAATTTGAACACGATATCCATAAGCGGGCACAAAACGGAGAAGCCCTAACCGCGGAGAAACTCACGGAAATTTATTATGACCTGAACAAAAATACTTTGGTGACGATGTTGTTTCTGATGAAGAAATCGGCAAAGAATGGGCCAGGATTCCGCATTTCTACATGAACTATTATGTGTATCAGTATGCGACAGGCTATTCCGCTGCCACCGCATTAGCCAGCCAGATCCTCAGCGGGGAAGAAGGTGCGGTCGAACGCTACCTGGACTTCCTGAAAGCCGGCAGCAGTGATTATCCAATTGAGATTCTGAAAAAAGCCGGTGTGGATATGACATCGAAAGAGCCAATACTGGCAGCACTTGATGTGTTTGAGGAAAAACTAAATGAAATGGAAGAATTGCTCTTGAATTAGATGAACTAGACGGGCTGTCACTGGGAACACCACGGTGGCAGCCTTTTAATAGGAATGGGGGAGATGGCCGGCGCTGGAAAGCCGGAGCAAGTGCCGGCGTGATTATCCCCGCATGTTACCGCGAAACACATTCCGGTTGGTGAAGGAATAGATTGTAAGGTAAATGGATATAAACAGTGCTGGCAACGTAATGAACAGTGGTATGAGACGCATAAGCCCGAACAAATTAAGGACTGCAGTGACAAGTGTGAGCAATAAAAGATAATTGGCAGCATTTCCCGCATTTGATCGCCTCCCAAAGAGAATAATTACCCCCGGTAAACAGTCGGAAGCAGCACACCTGCGCCAGTTCGAACCATTTGGTAAGCCAGCGCGCAGCTGCAAATTCGTCAATACAGTATATGTGACAGCCTTGTGAATTAGAAGTGTGACGTTTTGTGAATGTGTGAACAAACTGTTGTGAAAAACAGGTACAGTTGTTATTATAAAAATGTGAGATGAGTCACAAACAAAAAACCCCTTTGTTTTGATCATGAAACTTTCTCCCATCCCCCTTTGTTTATACAGAGTCGGAGAAGGAAAGGATGTACGCTGCCCCGTACATCCTTTTTTATATTTTACGAGGACGCAAACCGCGGATATTCCCATCCCCAACCTTCATTTAAAATAACAAAAAAGCGCTCAGGAGCGTGATCATTCATGCCCCTAAGCGTCAATCCCCAATATATCTCCAAAATGTCCCATATTTAACAGGGATTTTTTCGATGGTTTGCTGCAATTTTAACTTCTTCAATTCCTTTTCTGTTTTCGCTGCTGACCAGTCGTATACAACGGAAACCTCTTTTGTGCCAACAACTTTGTAAAAGCGGACAAATTGTTCAAGCGGCGGTTTGCATGAGGGGACAGGGTCTCGCTGTAAAATTTGTTTCAGAACTTGTACGTAAATGTCATATGGATAAAGGCCGGAGATTTTTAATGCCTTGTTCTTCCGTTTCCTGATTAAAGAATACAATGGTCGGAATGTAGTCAACTTCCATTTCCTGTGTCAGTTTCAGATCGGACTGGAATGCCTTTTTCGCCGATTGTGAATAAAGGTCATTCTGAAACTCGCGCATATCGAGACGGGCATTTTCCGCGCATGTTAACAGTACTTTTTCATCAGAGATATCCTGTTTCTTTAAAAAGGCACTTTCCTGCACTTTCCGCAAAAAGGTTTTACCAGCTTTTTTTCCTTGCAATTCCGCTGCTTTAATGGCCAGAGATGCAATCCATGGGGAGCTGATGGGGTTATCAATCCATACATCCCCGTCACAGGGCATGCCGGTACGTGAGGCTGTTTTTTCCCATATTTCCTTTAATCGTTTCGGTTTATCAAATATATCTTTATTTAATGTGTTCAGATGTCCGCTCAAAATGGGCTGCTGTGTAAAGAAGCGGCCATATTCGACGGACAGTTTTTAGATAAGGTTCCAGTGACCAGCATTCCGGGCACAATGGGTCAACAAAGACATACACTTCCACTGGTTTTTGCACATAATCGATATAGCTATATTTTGACGATGTGTCTGTTCTGTTTGAGCAGGTGAGCCCAGGCTGATTCCAACGCACATCGATTCTCCTTTCTTACACATGCTCAAAAAGCATCGTCCGGGAAGCAGTACGTACTGTTGCATGCAGACGGCTTTGTTCGGCTGCTTTCCGAAGCATCTTCAGTTAATCTGGTGTATTCATCATATGGTGTGCGGTCATAGTCAACTTTTCAAATATAGCTGAGCGATATGGTTCTTCTATGCCTGTTTCGGTGAGTGCCGCGTCCATGCACGCAAGCCACGCATCACGGCGCTCTGGTGTGATTTCAAAAGGGAGATGCCGTCTGCGCATCATCGGATGGCCCCGGTCCTCGGTATACCACTTGGCCCGCCGAAAAACTGTGTTAAAAACAGCCGCTGTTTTCTGGCAGTTTCAGTCAGGTCCTCCGGGAAAATGGGCGTCAGTTTAGGGTGATTTCCCACACGTTTATAAAATGCTGTTACCAATGTATCGATGGTATCAAATCCGCCAATGGCCTCGTATATTGTTCCAGTTTTTGTCATTGAGCCGTCACTCCTGAATAGTTGTATATATTCTAGCAATAGCGCAGGCGAGAGCGCAACTAATCTGATTGGCCCGCCGCACCGCTACCTGAGTTTTGCAGCAAAGAAGCGGTGGATTTGTTGGGTGTTTCCCGCTGTTCAATCTGAAATTCATCCAAGAGCTGCTGCATTGCAGTTTGTCCGGTTTTTCCGATGGCGCTTCCAGTTCCAGTTCATAGTCGGTTTTGCCAAGATACGTGTTATCATCCAGGACGAGCAATACATCGCCATAAGTAAGTTCGCGCCGATGAGTGGTCAGGCTGCCATGATACAGAAGATCATCTGTATGGATCCCTTTATCAGCAAGCTGGTCTGCAGTTTTATTAGCGTTGGCAGGCTTTCCGTTCAGCCAGCTGTCCGCTTGCTGTCTTGTCAGCTCATTATGTGTTTCCAAAAGCCCCGTTGAATGCGGTTCTTTCAGGGTCAGTGTGAAGGAGCCGTCCTTTTCACGGATCCGGAGTGCACATCCATGTTCTTTTAAGGAAAAGTCTGGTGTCTCGAAATAATAGTTCGTCTGTGTGTGTGCTTCTTCCGGAAAGGGAAGACTAGCCAAAAGACGGTCAAACTCAGATTTGGTCAGCATGTTTTTATATTCAATTTCTATTTCCTGTGTCATCGTAAACCTCCATCCGTCCAAGCGAATCAAAAGCTCCGGGCACCGCTATTTCACTAATAGTGCATTTAAAAAGGAGGATAAAAAGGACCAAGAATTTCGAGGCGGCGCGAGCTCCCGAGTAGCGGAATGTATGCTTTTAATACATGAGTAACGGAAAAGCAAGCCAACGAAGAAATTCGAAGCGTCATTTTTACCGGACTTTTTGAACAACCTCTAATAGTCCCAGCAGCCCTCGGGAACATGTTACTATTGATTTATTATGGCGAATGTTACACAATTATGCAAAGAAAAGCCGTTTCATGTGTTATGATATGAAGAGAAAATGGATATTTAAAAGGTTGTTTCCTACATCAAAGAACCCTTAACAAAGAATGAGATGACAACAGGTGGTGTAATCATGAATTGGGAGGCAGTGCTTGCCCCATATGCACAAGCTGTAGAAGAATTGAAAATTAAGCTGAAAGGAATCAGGAAACAATTTGAATATGAATCCAAACACTCACCAATTGAATTCATAACCGGCCGTGTTAAGCCGATCCCCAGCATATTGGAAAAAGCTGAAGAAAGAAGCATCCCGCTGGATCGGGTTGAAAAACTGCCGGACATTGCGGGGGTTCGGGTTGTCTGCCCGTTCGTGGACGATATATACGCCATTGTCCGTATGATCCGCTCCCGTGAAGATTTGACAGTTGCCGAAGAGAAAGACTATGTATCACACAAGAAAGCCAGCGGTTACCGGTCGTATCATATGATTATTGAATACCCTGTCGAAACCATTCACGGGGTGAAAATGGTATTGGCAGAAATTCAGATACGGACACTTGCCATGAACTTCTGGGCAACCAATGAGCATTCCCTGAATTATAAATATAAAGGCAAAATTCCATCTGACGTTCAGTTACGGCTCCAGCGCGCCGCCGAGGCAGCATTTAAACTGGATGAAGAAATGTCAGCGATTAAAAATGAAGTACAGGAAGCAAAACGGATATTCCATCGAAAATAGGAGGGACGGATTGTGAAATTTGCAATCGTGTCAAAAAGGCGACGAACGGTCGAATAAAATCCAGGCGACGATGAAGCAATATTTAACGGATTTTGATCTGGAATATGACGTAACGAACCCTGATTTGGTTATATCTGTCGGTGGTGACGGCACGTTTCTGGAGGCCTTTCATAAATATATTCACTGCCTGGAATCAACAGCATTTATCGGGGTACATACAGGCACTTGGGTTTTATGCGGACTGGGTGCCGAGTGAAGTAGAAAAACTAATTATTGAAATTGCCAAGACGCCTTTCCAGATTGTGGAGTATCCGCTTTTGGAAGTAACTATCCGCGGACAGTCGGGCGGAGAAGAAGATCGTTTTCTGGCATTGAATGAAGCCACGATTAAAACGGCCGAGGGATCGGTTGTCTTTGATGTGGAAATAAAAGGATCCCACTTTGAGACGTTTCGGGGTGACGGGTTATGCATGTCAACCCCATCCGGCAGTACCGCCTACAATAAAGCGCTAGGCGGAGGCATTATCCATCCATCCCTGGAAGCCATTCAGCTCACGGAGATGGCATCGATTAATAACCGGGTGTTCCGGACCATTGGCTCACCCCTCATTTTGCCAAAGCATCATACATGCATGCTGAAGCCGCTCGGCAATGAACGGACGTTCCTGATTGCGATTGATCATTTTAGTAAAAATTACGCCAAAGTGAAATCGATCCAGTGCCGTGTTGCGAAAGAACGTATCCGGTTTGCACGGTTCCGGCCGTTTCCGTTTTGGGATCGTGTACGGGATTCCTTTGTGGCAGATGATGACGAGTAGTACCAGAAGGCAGGTGCACTAGGTTGAATTGGACGATTACGAAACAGCATGAGGGAAAACTAATTCGGCATTATTTGCAGCAGGATTTACAATTTTCCAGAAAACTGATTAAGCACATTATCCATGGTGGCGGTGAAATCCTAGTTAATCAGACCAAACAGACACTGCGCTATAGACTCCGAGATGGGGACCTTCTGACGGTACAGTTCCCGGCTGAACAGAAGGGATCCCATATGGTACCGGAAAAAATGCCGCTGGATATCGTTTATGAAGATGACGCGGTCCTTGTTCTGCACAAACCGGCGGGCACTGTAACCATTCCGTCCCGCCTCCATTCAACCGGGACGATTGCTAACGGTGTACTTGCTCATTATGAAGAACAGGGGCTTCCTTATACCTTCCATGTTGTCACCCGGCTCGATCGGCAGACATCCGGACTGATGCTGATTGCCAAACATCGATGGAGTCATTCGATTTTATCGCAGGCACAAAAGGACGGAACCGTATCCCGCTCGTATTACGCTGTTATCGAAGGACACATGGAACAAAAAAAGGAACCATCCAGGAGCCAATCGGGCGCAAGGATGGTTCCATTATTGAGCGAACGGTAACAACAGACGGCAAGGCGGCTATCACACACTATGAAGTGGTTCGAGAAGGAGACGGCCATACGCTTGTTGATGTAAGACTGGAAACAGGAAGGACACACCAGATACGCGTCCATTTTTCTCATCTCGGACACCCGCTCGCCGGGGATGATTTGTATGGAGGGGCGACTGCCTGTATCAATCGGCAGGCGCTGCATTGTCATCATTTGCAGTTTTCCATCCGATATCGGGTGAACCGCTGCGTTTTTCTGTGGCCATGCCCCGTGATATCCGGCAGCTGCTTCAGTCGAATGAACGGAACTTTTCTTCTACATAGGGCTGTTTGGACGAGACAGACACCGTTTGTTCCTCCGGCAGCCGGAAAGCAGTTAATTGGTTCCCGAATACACAGCCGGTATCAATGTTGATGGTTTTGTTTACAGTGCGGGGCGCTTTCACCGGTGTATGCCCGTAAACAATCCACTGGGCCCCGTTGTACTGCTGTGCCCAGTCCCGTCTGACCGGCCGGCCCTGCTCGTCAAATTGACCGGTAATGTCCCCGTACAGAACAAATGTCTTCACTTTTTTATCATGACGACCGATATAATCTTCCTTTATACCGGCATGCGCCACAACCGCCTTGACATCCGGAAGCTCCAGATAAAGCGGTGCGCGATCATACAGCTCCATGAATTGCTGCCTGATTTGGGATTGCTCCTTATTAGGCAGTTTTTTGTATTCAGCCGCCGTCGTTTCCAGCCCGTGCTTCAGTTTCACATTATTGCCCAGAAAATAACGATACAGCTTGTTGCAGTGATTACCAGGGACATACAGAGCTTTCTGGTGGTCAACAACCATCGAATAAACCAGCCTGATGGTTTCGACCGATTGTGGTCCCCGGTCGGTAAGGTCCCCGATGAAAACTGGGATCCGCCCATCAGGATGTATGAAAATCTGTTTTTCCCGCAGGTACCCGAGTGTCTTGAACAGATCCACGAGTTCTTCCAGACAGCCATGTACGTCACCAATAATATCGTATTTCATCAATCATTCCACCTAGCTTCACCAAACATATATTCTTTCGTCCGTGAGTGTACATTCAGAACAATTCCGATTGCCAGCATATACGTCAGTGTCGAGCTACCGCCATAACTGAGAAAAGGCAGCGGCAGTCCAGTAATCGGCAGCAGCTGGATAGACATACCGATATTCTGGAAAATTTGATAGGCAAACATACCGACTATTCCTGTGACAAGGTAGCTTCCGTAACTGTCATTGCTTTGCACCGCAATATGGATCAGCCGATAAATCAGCAGGAAAAACAAAATCACGACAACACTCGAACCGATAAACCCGAATTGTTCAGCAACGGCGGTAAAAATCATATCGGTATGCCGTTCGGGAACTTCCACCTGCATATCACTGACACCTTTGCCAAACAGCTGCCCGGACCCGATGGCGAGCATGGCTTTAATCAGCTGATAGCTATCATCCGGGTTTTATTTGGGTTGAGCCAGCCAGTAAATCGGCTGGCCACATGGTCAAATCCAGATTTATCCAAAAAGACGCTAACGGCATCAGGGAAAAAAGTGCCATGCTGCAAACCCAAGCAACCCACGCCCAGCACCATAAACATGATAGCAAACAGAATCCGCCACTGAATGCCGGAAATAAGTATCATTCCGGCAGTTATTGCCCCGAGCACGAGTAGACCGCCCAAGTCAGGCTGAACAGCGATAAGAAGCGTCGGTGGGGCAGACAATCCGACAATTTTGAAAAGGAGCAGCAAATCATTTTTCATCGTTTTGTCGATGTGCTTCCGGTTATGTCTGACAATAACATGGGCAAGGGTCAAGACAAGAATTACTTTCATAAATTCCCCGGGCTGGATTGTTCCAATAAGCGGAAATTTGAACCAGCTGACGGCACCATTGGCTTCATGGACGATTCCTGGAGGAAAACCGGCGAACAGCATGAGGAGCGACAACATGCCAAGACCATACAGAATCCAGGTAATCTGATGGAAGCGGTCATAGTCAATCAGCATGACAGCCGTAATGATTCCTCCGCCAGCGATATACCACATTCCTTGCCTTAGCCAAAAATGGGAGCCGTCATATTTTGGCGGTAACGTTGGTTCAATAATATATAATGTGAGTATACTGATAAGACCGAGTAGTATTAAAATGGATAATAATGTATAGTCCATATTGAGAGTTGATCTATTTTTCATAAGTTTTAACCTTACTTTCTGTTTAATCTCGTTTGCTTATAAAGGATGTTCAAAAAGTCCGGTAAAAAAGACGCATCGAATTTCTTCGTTGGCTTGCTTTTCCGTTCCTTGGAAAAGAAAAGCCCTAATGCTCGCGTGCGATGCTGATTCAGTGGAGTAATCCTTGTGCTCATGTATATAGTTGCATACACTCCGCTACTTAAAGCTTCGCCGCCTTGAAATTCTTGGTCCTTTTTATCCTCCTTTTTGTACACGCACTTATAAAACGTCATCTTCAGTTTACACGAAACCAATCGATAATTTAAGTGTTCTGGCGAAAAATGATTAACGTTTAGGTAAATTTAGAGACGTGCTATAATGGTTCCGTGTGAAAGGACGTGATCCGATGGAAGATAATGAGATGAATAACCACCACTGGGATGAACTGCATTCGTCCATTGCCAATGATGAAATGGAAGCATTTCGTGAGAAGTTCCTGGATATGCATCCATATGATCAGGCACTATTTTTCGAAGAGCAGCAAACCACTATCCGCCAGCGTGTCTACACCTATCTGTCGCCGGAAGAAATGGCGGATATGATGGAGCATATTGAGCTGGAAGACATTAAGCCATTCATGACCGAAATGGATCCGCGTTATGCGGCGATGGTCATTGGAGATATGGCAACAGATGATGCGGTTGACATTTTGAATGAGCTGGAAAAAGATGTCGTCGTCAGTTTTTTGACTATGATGGAAAAGAAAGATGCAGATGAAATTAAACAGCTTCTGCACTATGAGGAAAAAACGGCCGGCAGTATCATGACCACAGAATTTGTGGCCGTTTATCAGACGAAAACGGTTAAAGATACGATGCAATATTTAAAAGCCGAGGCACCGGAAGCAGAAACGATTTATTATTTATATGTCATCGATGAAGATAAGCATCTGGTCGGTGTTGTTTCACTAAGGGATTTAATTGTTGCGGACGGAGATATTCGCATTGCTGATTTAATGAATGAAAATGTATTCTCCGTATCCGTCGGCAAAGATCAGGAAGAAGTAGCCCAAATGATGCGTGATTATGACTTTCTGGCCTTGCCGGTTGTTGATTTTCAGCATCATTTGCTTGGTATTATTACATTTGATGACATATTGGACGTTATGGATGAGGAAGCAAGTGATGACTACTCCAAATTGGCCGGGGTAGCTGACACAGATCGCCCGCAAGATGGCTCTTTTGCTGCCGCCAAAAAACGGCTGCCTTGGCTGGTAATCCTGTCTTTTCTGGGTCTTTTGACGGCGAGCCTGATAAGCAGATTTGAAAAAAACGCTCGATGAGGTCGCTGTGCTCGCTATTTTCATCCCGCTAATAGCCGGAATGGGTGGGAATACTGGGACACAGGCGCTCGCCGTTGCTGTGCGCGGACTGGCCACTGGCAATTTCAACAAGGAAGGTAAATTAAAACTCATTCTCCGTGAGGGTGTAACCGGCTTGATTACTGGAACCATCTGCGGCATCGTTATAACAGCTGTCGTCTACTTATGGCAGGGGGATTTTTTCCTCGGATTATTGGTCGGTTTATCCATTATGACGACACTGATTGTCGCTACATTGGCTGGGGCGCTGGTTCCCGTTTTCATGGATCGGCTCAACATTGACCCCGCTGTTGCATCAGGCCCGTTCATCACGACCATTAATGATATCATTTCTATTTTGATTTATTTCGGGCTGGCCACGGCGTTCATGCAATTTCTCGTATAGCATGACCCGAGTACATTCTGGGCTGATACACACATCGGGATGGGTGGTCATATAATGGGTTGACGAATGGAAAACAAAGGAGTGTATGAATATGGGAGAGAAGAACAATGCAAAAAGCCCATTGCTTTACATTCATCAGCCAACGGTCCGGACGCCGGAAGCACCGATGCAGAGCCGTTATATGACACCAAAGAAAAAGAAAAAAGCAAAAAGCAAGGAAGATGGAAATGCGGTGAAGCGCCCGGTCGGCCGTGATTATTTTGTTGAAAAGAGTGCAGATAATCAACAGGATGCTGCAAGCGAGGCAGAGCCTGTGGAAACAGATGAGAAAGCAGTTGAGGATAAGAGTGAGGAAACAAACGGGGAACGAAAGCAATTTAAAGATATGACAATTCGTGAACGTATTGATTACTTTTTGAACACACCGGAACATGTTCCAGCCATGCGCTGTGTCATTTCAACAGACGAGCGCCGTTACCGCGGAATTATTGCAGATTTTCAGGACGAAACAGTCTACTTGCGAAGGGGAAAGCGAACAGCCCCAGCCAAAATCGCATTTGATTACATCCAGGATATTCGGATGATCGGGTTTTAACATTGTAAATCATCCATAGCTAAAGGTGCTTCGGTTTTTTCCGGAGCACCTTTATTATAACTGTAAACTTTGTTGTGAAGCAGCAATCCTCGCAGAAGGAGGGGATTTTCATCCATTGATTTGGTGAAAAGTCTCCCATTTTTTCTTTGAATTAATCATCATTTGAAAAAAGGGGCACCTTTTCAGTGGCCTCGACTTTTGGCTTGAGAAGCCATCTCTCGGACTTTTCGTCCCGCTTTTAGGTGGCATTTGGTCTTGAGAAGCTTTCTCTCGGACTTTTCAGACCGCATTTGGGTGGCTTTTGGTCTTGAGAAGCCATCTCTCGGACATTTCGGCCCGCTTTTGGGTGGCTTTTGGTCTTGAGAAGCCATCTCTCGGACATTTCGGCGGCGGTTTTCCGTCACGGAGGCTGAAGCCGTGCCCGTGGTAAAGAAGACACCGCGAAAAACGTGAGGTTGAGCAGGTGTCGCACTTGTACCCGGAGTGGTGAAAGCGAGTATTTTTCCGCAGCGTTGGACTAGCGCTCATCTTATATAGGATGAGAGGAGGTCATGTTAGAGTTGCGTCGCAGTTTATGAAAATTTATTAAGTAATGACGAAATATGTAACAGTCTTTCAGAAAGCAGTCTAATGTAAAAAGTATAAATGATCGACGACCTTATAAAAACGTCGGCACTCGCCATAAGGCAAGGCGAGTGCCGAGTCTTTCTAATGTGTTTATGCTTGATTAAAAGGCATTCACTGCTGGAAGGCAAGTTACATGGCAGAAGCAATTCAAATCAACTGTCATGCAGATTCCGGTTGCGCACAGTGGATTGGTATCCTGATCAACCGGATTCTCCGGATTGTCGTCCGTGTCGCCCGGATCGCGCAGCAGCTCCACAACTGCACAGCAATCATCATCTACTCGTTTGACCCGGAAGTAGAAGCTCGCGACCATGTCACCAATGTCATCAGGATTTGCACCGAATCCTTTAAATGGTGCACAGCTGTCTTTGCAGTACAGGATGACAGGTACGGTATCCAGACCGTTCCCCTGATCCGTTTCACCTAACAAATCGCTGATGGACTGTTCACAGCTAGTTGCACAGCAATTTCAACGACGTCGTTCTGTGCCTCCACTATTTCCCTCAGGATATCACAAACGCAATTGCCGGTTTCAAAGTTTTTTCCACAACCCATGAATTATTACCCCTTTCTCTAAGGTTTATGACGTGATGTCCCTAATAGGGTATGTGCTGATGGGGATAAGGTGTGGGCACGCGTCTTTGTTCATAAATTTTATTTCATATTTTTTTTGTCAGCACTCCTTTTGCATTGCTTAGGGACATATGTTTAAACGGAATAAACAAATAAGCATAAACTATACTTACTTGAAAGAAGCCGATTGATTGGGGGGTGGGTATATGCATGATCACTTGGTGAGGCTGCTGGATACGATGGAGCGTCAGTTAGCGGAGAATGAGGACTGGTTTCGGCAGCCGGAAGAAGATATGCGGGCTTTTGAAGGGGAAATGCAGGTTTGGAACGAGGAATTTCAGCAATGGATTATGAATATGGAAGAAATGATGGAGATTTTCAGCATAAAATGGAGTAATGGTGGTTGATTTGGGGTATAGAAGAAGGAAAGGTTTGTGAAAAGGAGGCTGTCGAAAGAGAAGCAGGACCCTTTTTACATCGAGAAGCCATACAAAACAATACCGCCTGTAAAATACCGGGATGCTGGCCAATGTACAGATCGAGGTGCCCATGTTCTAGCAGCGGGTGCAGCAGCTTGTTTGCCGGAAGCAGAAACCATTTATGCAGACATTACGGGAAAAGGCCAGCATGATAATCGGATCGTTTGAACTCCTTGGGAAGGCCCTGTCCGTTTGCCGGCACCTCCCCAAAGGTCCAGAAAAAGAAAAGCTTTCGCTGCATATCGTAATAATCCCGGAATGCTAGGTACCCTTGCCAACCGTATAGTAAGGCATCACGAATAATTTTTGCTGTTCCCCTTGCCATTCCGCATAAAAATCTCTTCAACAGCATAAACATTTTGCTGCTTCAATTCATTGATGAGCCATTGTTCCGTCAGTTTTGCCTCCTTAAGGTTGTCCCAAACTATCTCCCCATCGCTTATAACAGTTGTCGCCAGTTTCACAGGGGAAGGTGGGATATTAATGTCAGACTTTGTTGGTGTCTGATAATCTGATTTTTTCAGAACAGATATCGTTCCGTCTGTTTCAAAAACGGCATATTCTACTTCCTCCAGAGAGAATACATCCTTCGACCGCAGTAAATGCTGCAGCTGGTTAAGATCCAGACGGTTCTTTTTTAGTGCGTCATACATGAGGTATCCTCTATGAATGATGATGGAGGGCTGTCCCTCAAGAGCGGCACGACTACCTTTATACTTTTGGGAAATCATTTCGGTGATGTATAACAATAATCCCCACAAGACCATGATAAAAGCCATTTCGGTAATGCCAGCTTTTTTTCAAACAACGCATTACCAACGAGCTCCCCCAGAATGATGGCAGAGATGAAGTCGAATGGTGTCAGTGTATTAAGCTGTGATTTGCCAAGAAACTTCACGAGTACAAATAGCGCAAAAATCCAAATATGGTATCAATGAACATAAAGAAATATTCACCCAATGGATTCTCCTCCTTTACATTCTCCGTTTAGCATAACCACTGAGGGAAAAGTGATACAGAGCTGGGAGAAAAGGAGAAAAATACCTTCTGACGTCGTAAAAAAAGATATCCCTTCGCTTAAGAGGGATATCTTTAATCAGACCAATCTTTTGGTCATCGTCACATGCGGAATGCCCGCATCCATAAATTCATCTGATACGACTTCATAGCCAAGCCGTTCATAAAAATCAATGGCGTGTGTCTGGGCATTTAATTTTGCCTGTTGATAACCTTTTGTTTTATGATGCTTTCCATTGCCTGAATCATTTGGGAACCGCGGGATTTCCCACGCTGGTTTTGAAGGACGCAAATGCGTTCCAGCTTCCCGCAGCTGTCAATAAAGCGCACACGGGACGCGGCAATCGGTTCGGCATTTTCATAGCCGATCAAATGGAGAGCCTCTGGTTCGTATTCATCGATTTCCACTTCCGGCGGTACGTGCTGTTCCTCGACAAATACGATGGTGCGGACGCTGTAAGCATCGTCTTTCTCTTTGGGTGTGGTGGCTTGTCTTATTTTCATACATATTCCTTCCCAAATACAAAGGTTTCATAAACAGTCCAAATGCCGTTTTCCAGCTGGTAAACCAGATTGAAGCGGTCAATGGTGTCGTCAAGCTGGATATCTTTCATGCTGATGCTGCCATAAACATCGGAATACTCGTCATCGGACAGATTTTGTGCAATCGTAATATGTGGAACGAAGGAATAAGTCCGGTTATCCGGAAAATTTCCTGTATGCATTTTGTTGGACAAATCATACATTTCCTGTGTCGGTTCCACCTTTAAATAATGGTGTTCGTAACCGGTGCGAATGTGCTCACCTTGTTAACATTGATGGTGAATGGCTCCGTTTCATTGGCGATATGTTTCAGATCAGTTATCAGATTTTCAATTTTTTCATCATCTGCTTCAAACTCTTCTTTCAGCGTCAGATGCGGCGGAATAAGTGCATAATGCGGGTCATAACGTTTCCTATAGGAGTTGATTTCATCTTGGATGGGCTTGGACGGGAAAGCTACAATACCATATTTCATTTTAAAACCTCCTTGTGTCATTTTTTGAATACTATAAGTAGTATAGCTACCATTATAACAAAAGATAGTTTCATGAAGAAAGTGAAACGGTTAGGACTTTTTAGAATTTAGTTAAAAAGGCTCAAGAAAGCACGCCCTAAATCTTTTTGCCAATACTTCCATGTATGGTTTCCGTTTTCCAGTTCGTGGTAAGTATACGGAAGCCCTTTTTCCCGGATGTGTTTGTGCAGCTCGCGGCTTGGACCAAGAAAATCAGCTTGTCCGCCATCGGTTGTATCGACCACTGTTTCCTCAGTTCCAATGGTATGGTAAATGGAAACCGGGTGCTGAAGATTAGCTCTTTTTACAGTCTCGAGAACCACTGAGTCAACCAGTGGTGACTGCATGATCACATTGCCGAATGTATTCGGATATTTTAGCGCCGTCATTAAAGCGAGCGATCCGGCCAGTGAGTCACCAACCAGTGCACGGGATTGTCCCATATAAAGAGTTGCCAGCCGTTCGTCCAAAAAAGGAACTGCTTCCTGCACGAGAAATTTCATGTAAGCTTGCTGCCGGCTGCCTTGTGGATGGTATTTGTCCCGACGGTCGTACTTGTCCTGATAATGAATCCCGACTAGAATCGTGTTCGTCATATCACCGTTTGCATGCATCCGGTCACTCAGCGTTGCCGCCCGGCCGAGCTGGTAATAGTCGTCGCCATCTTGCATGATGCAAAGATGATACTTGTAAAGGTCTGAATAAGTTTCCGGCAAGTAAATTTTTAGTGTCATGGTTTCATTCAGGTAACGGCTGTTCAATTGTTCGACCAGCATGGTGCCTTTTCGTCCGATGCTAACCACCTCATTTTCCGTAGTTTCTAATTTCACCATTGAAAAATGATAAACATATGTACTATTGTATCATTTTTTATGTTGATTTTGGATTGTGTCGTTTTTGGAAAATAATTTATAGGATATTTTCTGTGCTGTCATCAAGGCTAAGGGTGTGGGGTCTCCCCCACACTTTCTAAAAAAGGGTGCTGATAATATGGGAAACGTCCAGGTATGATGAAATCGCTCATGGCAATAGGCGCAGCGGGCGCAGCCGCATACGGTATTCGAAAAGGTGTTCAGAATGGCACGTTTCAGCGTATGCCCCAGGCTGTTTCCAATATGATGAATAACGGTGGCGGGCAGATGCAAAATGCTGTCAAGCAGATGCAGCCGGCTGGTACAAACCAGCTTGCAAACCAGATGCAGAACATGGCTGGCACGCAAAACAAACAGGAACAAATGGGCTACCGAAGAAACTCACAGTAACGAAAATAAGATGGCTCCCATTTCGGGTGGGGCCATCTTATTTATATTAATGAAGTAAAAAGTAAATACTAGGAAGAAACCAGGCGTGTAGGTGAATTATAAATGTTGCTATTTATTGGAAAAGTAATTGTCCTGTATTTCGTGACGATTGGCGTTATCAGAATGATGGGCAAGACGGCTTTTGCTCAATTGACGGCACATGATCTGGCAGGGATCTTTTTCGTTATTTCATTGGCCGCTGGTCCGGTCGTCAAAAAAAGTTTCACGTATACGATAGTTGGGCTATTGGTTGTAGGTTTGGTCCACATTGGCTTTTCTAAACTGATGCTTGTCAATTGGCTGAATAGAATTTTCATTGGCAAACCAACGATTATTATCAAGCATGGAAAACTGATCAAGGCAAATTTGCAATGGTCAGCATTCTCATTGCCGGAAATGTTATCAGAAGTTCGGGAAAAAGGTTATCCTGACATTACCAAAAATTGATTATGCGCTTATTGAACCAAATGGCGGAATTAGTGTTGTTCCGAAACAAGAGGCTGCCCCTGTCACCCCTGAACAACTGGATGCGGAACTGGATTATCAGGGAGTTCCGCTGGCAGTAGTCATCGAAGGGCGCATCCAGCATGAAAATCTTGCCCATATTAATCTTGACGAACCAACGCTGCGCAAAAAACTGACAAAAGAAGGGTACCCTGACTTGCAGGACATTTTTATGCTGCGGTCCGGGATGATGACCATTCGCTTACAGTCGACACGGGGGAAAGGGAGTCTTTTTTTAAATTGCCCCGAAACGGCCTGTAAGCTTTTTTCTTTCTTCCTAACAAAAAGTATAGAAAACATATTGACATAGGACGCTGAATTTTGTATAGTAATACTTGTCGATAATGAAACAAAACAATACACGATTCCGTAGCTCAGCTGGGAGAGCGCATGCTTGACAGGCATGAGGTCGTTGGTTCGAGCCCAATCGGAATCATACCAAAAAGGACTGCCCTCGAGATATAACTCGGGGCAGTCCTTTTTAATGGCATGGGGACAGGCTTACTGTCCCAGATAGGTGTCCGGTGTATCGGTGGTGCTGGATTTTTGGGACGAGGAACCTGTCCCCGTGTCCCTGTCTTCTGACATGAGATCTCCGGCTGATTGTTTGAATTCCCGGAGTGTTTGGCCCGATGCTTTGCCGATTTCCGGCAGTTTTTGGTCCGAAAATGATTAGTGCAAGAATGACAATCAGAATCAGACCCGGAATGCCGATATTAGCTATACCCATATGGGTCACCTCTTTACTGGTTAACTTGCCTGTTAAGAACGGCATTTATGCGTGTTTTTGGCACGTTTCCTTTCAACAAGCCCTCCGCCGTTCTTCAGGTACTCTTCCATGCCTTCTGCTGCGCGGTAGGCGAAAGCACCGATTGTTTCCGTTGGGTTGTAATTGCTGAAATGTGGGAAAGATGACGAGCCGACGACGAATAAATTCTCCATATCCCACATTTGCGAATACGTGTTAACGGCGGATATGTCCGGATCGTCTCCCATGATCACACCGCCACCATTATGGGAGTTTGTAAAGGAACTATTGAACTCCACGTCATCCGACAATTCATCGGACTCGACAATGTCAGCACCCATTTTTTCCATGATTTCGGTACACGTTTTGATGGAATACTGCCCCAATTTGCGATCCTGGTCGGTATACTGGTATGTTACACGAATGAGTGGGTTGCCCTGAAAATCTGTGTAATTTGGGTCAAGGTCCAGGTAATTTTGCTTCTTCGGCAATGCTGCTGCCTGAGCATCCACGAATAAATTCCGATTCGTGTAATATAGTGATTTTTCCTTGAATTCTTTCCCCCAGGTAGGGGTGCCTTCTGGGACACGATTGTACTCGATTGGTCGGTTGCCCATTACCCGGATATGTGGTTCAAACCCGTGCAGGAAGTCCAAGTCACTGTGATCCATGTTATCACCGCTAAAGTCGGAAAGTGTGGAAGCCAGTGCACCAGCTCCCGCAAAGTTGTTGAACTTTTTGTTATCAAAAATCCGACGGCACCGAGGTAGGTTACATTGTTGAAGTGCCCGGTGAAATTTTTGCCGATGACGCCTTTGCCTGTTTTTGGATCATATGGCTCGCCAACGTCGGAAAGCAGCAGCAAGCGGGTATTTGTAAAAACAAACCCGGCTAGTACGACAATGTCCGCCGGCTGCTCATATTCCTGTCCTGTCTTGGTATCGACATAGCGCACACCGGTTGCCTTACTTCCATTATGAAGGACACGAGTTACATAGGACTGATTCCGGAGTTCATAATTGCCTGTTTTCGGGCAGTCGCAAGCACCGTGATGATCGGGTCCGATTTAGCGCCGAAGTCACACCCGTACGTTTCACAAAAGGCACAGTACATGCACGCATTAATCGTTTCTCCATCCGGATTGGTGTACTGCTCGGTAACGTTGGCCGATGGAATTTGGTATGGATGATAGCCAAGTTCCTTTGCCGCTTTTTTAAACAGTTTGGTGGACGGGCTATCCTTCATGGGTGGATTCGGGTACGGGTTGGAGCGTTCAGGCCCCAGCGGATCTTCCTCCCCGGAGATGCCGGCCATTTTCTCATATTTGTCGTAGTACTTTTCCATTTCGTCATAGGTGACGCCCCAGTCCTGAATAGTCATGTCTTCTGGAATTTTGTCCTTACCGTAGCGTTCTACCGTTTTGGAATAGATTTCAAAATCGTATGGCAGCCACCGGAAATTGTGCCCATTCCAATGCACACCGCGCCCCCCCGTATTGGTTCCAAGATACGCATTTCGTTGGACCGGATAGGCAGCGCGGTTTTATCCGGGCTGTTTCTCGAAGTAATGGTTTCCTTTGTCAGATCCTGCATCATCTCATACCTTAAAGAGTAACGCAGTTCGTCCTTGGTGCCTATGTAGTCTTCGTGTTTTTGTCCTGCCCGCGTTCCAGACCGACAACTTTATAATCTTTCTTGGCCAGTTCCGCGGCTACAATACCGCCGGCCCAGCCTGAACCGACAACAACTGCATCAACCTTGTCCTTTTTATTGCCATGGTAGTGCCTCCTTTGATTTAGCCGCCCTGATAGTCATTCAGGCTGATTGGATCCATTTTAACGAATTCCTCTTTTTCAATGACGTTCGCATAAGATGCCTGTGCGCCCGGGAATTCTTTCATTTTCCATCCTTCCATGTTTTTATTCCCACCGTACAGCGGGTCGGAATAAGCGCCTTCCAGCGTTGCCTGGCGGAGCAGGACGAAAAAGTTTTCGGCGGCGACACCGCTCAGTTTCACGTCACCCTTTTCAAATTCCTGTAAAATAGCAATCTGCTTATCTTCATCAAGCTTGTCAAACGTCTTGTTGTGACGGTTCCGGCTCATGCTGTTCATTTTGCGCAGCCCTGTAAGGAAAATTTCGCCTCTTGTCAGACGTGACTGATGGCGCTGCAAGTCGGTATCCGGCTGCCGCTTCAGAAAAGGCGGATTCGTTGGGTGTTCATCCGTATCTTTTCCTTCCATACTTTCGACCTGGTTGAACTGGATGAAAGGACCTTGTCTGTAATCTTTTCCATTCACACCCCAGCTTCCGGCCAATTGCTTGTCAATAAAGTAGGGAACACCAAGCCCAATGGCACCGGGACCATTATCGTCTTCAGGAAAAATCCGTTCCGTGGCGGCCTGGAGTACGTTAAAATCATCACGGCTGAAAAACATCCGCGCATCCTGCAGATCGGAACTTGTCTCTTTCTTATCCGTCTGTGTCTCTGGTTCTTGCTGGAATTGCGTCGTCAGCAGCCCGCCAAGCAGGGAACCCCCAACAACACCACCGGCAACCATTCCCGTATTCTTAATAAACCGGCGCCGGCTCACCCCGTCCTCATCAAGCTTCTTCTCATCATCTGAACGATTATCCGTCATCACAAAACCCTCCTTCACCACCATAAAATTCCCCAAATTTCCAGAAATATACGGGACATGGGGACGAGCTTACTGTTCCACTTTTTTCACCCTATTGGTGCTGGGAGAGAACGGGCGCGGAGCTGGGACAACGAGCCTGTCCCCGCATCCCTATAGGAAAAATTACACTTGCTGTTAGAGGTGGATTTATGGTATTATATATGTCTATCTTTTTTTAAAAGGAGGTTTAAACCATGGCGACAAAAGCAAAAACAACACAGTATAAGAACCAAAAATTTGCTGTTCGTGAGTACACACGCTGTGAGCATTGTGGAAGGCCTCATTCGGTTTATCGCAAATTTAAGCTTTGCCGAATCTGTTTAAGAGACTTTGCCTATAAAGGCCAGGTCCCGGGTCTGAAAAAAGCAAGCTGGTAAATTGTCATAATTGCATTTCATAAAATTCATCATAAATTTTTAAGGAAGTTGTTATATGAAGTATAAGGCCGATGCCAAAGGAAAAATCCTTGGCTGAGAAGCTGTAACCTGACTAGGAAGGTTTACGGCTTTTTTGTGCGGTTGCACTTACGCTGTGATGGGGTTTTTTAATGCCCTGGTAAGGTCAACACGGGCGCGATGCATTTATTTTGGCCACTTTTGGACACGCTAATAACGGGTGATAAACGATGAAAGCAAGTGAATTAGAAACAAAACGGTTTGACAAGGCGCTAGATGAAATACTTGATTTGTACAATAATCTTGAGGAAGATGAGCCAATCATTCAGTTTGAAGCAGATGTTCTAGAAAAATATTGAACGTGCAAAAATAAAATACGGCAGTAACATGGTCAATGAAAAAATCAATACCGTGGTACACGAGATGCTTTCCTGGCTTGACCTGGACGATGTCAGCACCAAAGAAAGCACGGAGGAAGATGCAGAGACAAGTGAGGGGGAAGAGGGTGATGCGGATTGATCACCTTCCCCAAAACCATCATGGCTGGCAAAGTCTCCCGCCTATAGTTCCCGCCTGTTATAAACCGCTTGAAATAATCACGAATTTTCCACCAATCCCCCTAATTTTGAACAAACCTTTCAAATCCCCAGCATTTCAGAGTAATTCTTCCCATATACATGCATTAGTACCGAGAGGGAAGTTTTACCCATCATAAGCCTATCAATCAATAATTATCGAGTTTTCCCAATAATACCATCTTTGGTACCATTATCTTTAAATCAATTTAAGAGGGGGACATTTTAGTGACCAAAACACAGGTAAAAACATGGGGGTGTCATGCTGCTTTTACTTGGGCTCATCAGTATGCTGGCAGCCTGTGGAGGAGGAGAAGAAACCGGGGCAGATGCGGAAGGAGACGGGGAATTAAAAGATACGTACACTGTCGCCAGTGACACATCGTTTGTACCATTTGAGTTCAAAGAAGACGGTGAATATGTCGGGTTTGATATCGACTTGATCAATGCGGTCGCTGATGAGGCGGGTTTTGAGATTGAGTTGGAAACGACGAACTTTGATGGGATCATCCCTGGACTGCAGACCGGGTCCTTCGATATGGCTGTAGCAGGAATTGGCATTACCGAAGAACGGAAAAAGAAAATTGACTACAGTGATCCGTATTTTGAATCAGGACTCGCGATTGGCGTGCCAAAAACAATGATTCTATCAAAGGCATTGAAGATCTTGAAGGCAAGACGGTTGCAACCCGGCTTGGTTCAACAAGTGCCGCGTATATGAAAGAAAATATTGACAATGTCGATCCGAATCAATATGAACAGCTCGACCAGGCTTATCTGGCCGTTGAAAATGGCAGTGCCGACGCCATTCTGTATGATGCTCCGAATGTGAACTATTACATCAATACGACCGGTGACAAGCTGAAAGTTGTAGGTGATTTGTACAAAGCGGAGGATTACGCCATTGCTATCTCTCAAGGGCAGGAGGAGCTGGTTAAGGCTGTTAACAACGCGTTGGACACTATAAAAGAAAATGGAACATACGACGAGATTTATGAAAAGTGGTTCGGCAAAAAGCCGGAGTAATGAAAGGACACGCGTATCCACAAACTAAGATTAACTAAGGCTTATTGCCATTCGTGTTCATCCCGCTTTAACGGGAACTAACAGTCAGCGGGGGTGTAAGCCTTAGTTTTTATTTGCGAGGTGAAAGGATGATTGGAAGATTTGACTGGGCAGGGATCATCGACTTTCTGCCACAATTATTTACCGGTTTATACTATACGCTGCTGATATCCATTGTGGGACTCATTATCGGTTTCATTCTGGGCGGCATTTTTGGGCTTGGCCGAATAGCTAAATCCAAAATCATCAATGTCATTTCAACCGTATACATTGAAATTGTCCGAGGTACACCAGTGCTTGTACAAGCTATTTGGATCTATTATGCACTTCCGCTCATCATCGGGTTTGAAATTGAATCGGTTACCGCCGGTATTATCGTTATAGCACTGAACTCAGGAGCCTATATTGCAGAAATTGTGCGTGGGGCCGTTCAGTCGATTGATTCCGGGCAAATGGAAGCAGGCCGTTCGCTTGGACTGAATCGTAACCAAACCATGCGTCATATCATCTGGCCTCAGGCATTCAAACGGATGATACCGCCGCTTGGTAATCAGTTCATTATTAGTATTAAGGATACATCATTGCTGTCTGTCATTCTCGTCCCAGAGCTGATTTTTCAGGGACGCCTGATAGCCGCGAACCATTTTAATGCTGTCGAAATCTACACAACTGTTGCCGTATTCTATTTAGCTATTACACTGACATTATCTTTCGTATTGCAAGTCATGGAAAGGAGGCTGGATATCTGATGATTACGGTAAAAAATCTGCACAAGCAATTCGGTGATACAGAAGTTTTGAAAGGGATCGACTGCGAGATTCAGCCATCTGAAGTCGTCTGTGTCATTGGACCGAGCGGATCGGGAAAAAGTACATTCCTCCGCTGCCTGAACATGCTGGAACCTGTCACAAAAGGCGAAGTGATTGTAGATGGTTTACAACTTAACGACCCGAAAACGGACATCAACATGGTCCGTGCAGAAGTTGGCATGGTGTTTCAGCAATTTAATCTGTTTCCACATAAAAAGTGATTGAAAACCTCATGCTTGCCCCCCAAAAGTACGAAAAATCTCTGATAAAGAAGCCAGGGAGCGCTGCGTCAAGTTGCTGGGGAAAGTCGGGCTTGCTGATAAAGCTGACCAATATCCCCAGCAATTGTCAGGTGGGCAGCAGCAGCGTGTGGCGATTGCCCGTGCACTTGCCATGGAACCGAAAATGATGCTGTTTGATGAACCAACCTCCGCACTGGATCCTGAATTGGTTGGTGAAGTGCTGGAAGTCATGAAACAGCTGGCGAATGAAGGGATGACCATGTTTGTTGTGACCCATGAAATGGGATTTGCCCGTGAAGTAGGGGACAGGGTCCTGTTTATGGACGAAGGGGTCATTGTGGAGGAAGGAAAACCGGATCAGTTGTTTTCCAATCCGCAATCAGAGCGGACAGCAGCATTCTTAAATAAAATACTCTAACCTGCAAAACTTTTTTCAAAAATCTGGACTGCATTGGCTTGTTCCTGCGCGAATGCGGTCGTGGCGCACGTTTGAGCGGTGAAATCTCAATGGAAGAAAAAAGCGAATTTCTATTAAATGGGATTATATCCACTTATTTGGGAGCTATTTTAATCTGAGCCAGAATTTATAAACGAGAACAGAATTAACCATGATTAACCATACTAAATGGCATTTAAAACATTTTGACGAGTGACACTATTCTTTTATCCTGAGTAGGAATGATTTTTCAAAAACTCAGGAGGTGGAATCATCTTAAACAGCGGTAATGGTGTCATGACTAAAACGAAAGCAAGCGAACAAGATGTCAGTTTTCGTAAGCCGACGAAAGATGATGGAGCAGAAGTTTGGGAGCTGATAAAGGAGACTGGCGTTCTCGATTTGAACTCATCCTACAGCTATCTTATGTGGTGCGAAATATTTTCGGAGACATCTGTCGTGGTGGAAAGGGAAGAAGCAATTGTTGGATTCATCTCAGGATTTATCCATCCTGATCAGCCTGATACGCTTTTTATCTGGCAGGTGGCTGTCAGTGAATCAGAACGCGGCAATGGGCTGGCAACGAGAATGCTGTACCATTTGCTGAAGCGTGAAGGCTGTGAAGATGTCGATTCTGTGGAAGCAACGGTTTCTCCGTCAAATACGGCATCACAAAATCTGTTTATCGGACTTGCGAAGAAAATGCTGACAAAGTGTGTTATTCATGACTATTTTACATCAGGTGACTTTCCCCGAGAAGGTCATGAAGATGAGCTATTGTTTAAGATTGGACCAATTCAAAAAGAAAAAATCTTAGTGGAAGGGTGACATTTTGACGACAACAGTACTAAATGATCACGAAAAATGAAAACCTTTGAAGAACTGGAATCAGCCGTAAGAAGTTATAGCCGGGGCTGGCCGGCCGTATTCGAAAGGGCTAAAGGATATAAGATCTGGGATACCGAGGGAAATGAATATATTGATTTCTTTGCAGGTGCCGGTGCCCTGAACTACGGCCACAATGATGAAACCATGCAGGAAAAAATGATTGAATATATCCGGCATGATGGCATCATACACAGTCTTGATATGGGGACAACGACACGGGGAGCGTTTCTTGAAAGCTTCAGGGATGTCATCCTTACGCCGCGCAATCTTGATTATAAAGTGATGTTTCCTGGACCAACCGGAACGAATTCGGTGGAAAGTGCCTTGAAAATCGCCCGGAAAGTGACCGGGCGTGATACCGTCATCAGTTTTACCAACGCATTTCATGGTATGACCATTGGCTCCCTTTCTGTGACAGGGAATTCCTTTAAACGGCACGGTGCAGGTGTTCCGCTTCATCATTCGGTTTCCATGCCATTTGATGATTATATGGAGGGGCACGATACTATTGCTTATCTGGAAAGGTTTCTCGAGGACAGCGGAAGCGGTGTAGCACTGCCGGCGGCTATCATTCTGGAAACAGTTCAGGGTGAGGGCGGCATCAATGCGGCAGGAATGGATTGGTTGAAAAAAGTAGCTAATCTCTGCAAGCGCTGGGATATTCTGCTAATCGTCGATGACGTCCAGGCAGGCTGCGGCAGAACTGGTACATTCTTCAGCTTTGAACCAGCAGAAATTGAACCGGATATTGTCTGCCTTTCCAAATCCATCGGTGGTATTGGTTTACCAATGGCCATTACATTGATCAAACCGGAATATGACCAATGGGGGCCTGGCGAGCATAACGGGACATTCCGCGGAAATAACCTCGCTTTCCTTGCAGCACAAGAGGCATTGACCCATTGGGAAACCGATGAATTCAGTGAAGAAATCCAGGAAAAGGGCAAGTTCCTGCGCGATACAATTAATCGCCTGATAAAAACATACCCAGGCCTTGATGCTCAAGCCCGCGGCAGAGGTCTGATGCAAGGGATAGCAATGGGCAAACCCGAACTGGCTGATGAGATTTGCGCGGAGGCGTTCCAACGAGGGCTGATTGTGGAAACATCCGGTCCAAAAGATGAGGTTGTCAAATTTCTCCCACCGCTAAATATAGATAAAGAAGGACTCGAGAAGGGGCTTAATATACTGGAAGACAGCATAAAAACCGTTCTTGGCCAATAGATTGGTAATAAAACGCGAGAGCAGAGGTGTTGGAAAATGATTGTAAAATCACTTGAAGATCTAGTCGGAACAGAAGACGAAACTTCCGGGGAAACCTGGTCGAGCCGGCGATTCATCCTTAAAAAAAGACGGCGTTGGCTTCAGCATGAATGACACGATTATTAAGGCAGGAACGGAAAATTATTTCTGGTATAAAAACCATATTGAAGCAGTTATTGCATTGAAGGCGAAGGCACGATCGAAAAAGTCGAAACCGGCGATGTGTATGACATTAAACCGGGCACGATGTATCTTTTGGATGAACATGATAAACATGTCCTTCGTGCAAAATCGCAAATGCGTATGGTATGTGTTTTCAATCCGCCCCTTGTCGGAACCGAAACACATAATGAAGAAGGCTATTACCCGCTGTTGACAGAATAGAAGCAGCGCCCCCCGAATGATGACTTAGTCGTCATTCGGGTTTTTGTGAGTTAAACAGCGGCAATGTCAAACTGCCCTGGCTCCATACCCGCGGCCAGTCCGATTTGCTTGCCGCAAGCGAATATGTCAAGATGAAATTAGAAATGCGTGTTCAAAAAGGAGGACTTGTTGAACAACCTCCAGAAATAAACTCCAGATAGGGGGACGAGAAAATGAAAGGCGTTATTGTAAAAGAACCAGGCGGACCGGACCAGTTGAAAATGACCGAACTGCCCAAACCGGAAGCAGGAAAGGACGATTTGCTGATCAAGGTGAACATGGCCGCCGTTAATCGTACAGATATCGTCAGCCGCGAAGGAAAGGCAGGCTATGCATCCAATCCCATTCTGGGGGTCGAGGTAGCTGGCACAGTTGTTGAAGCAAACGGCGCTCATTCTTTTCAAGTAGGTGATCGTGTGATGGGGCTTGTGAATGGAGGCGGTTATGCCGAATACGCCGTCATGCCCGCAAGCCGTGCGATGAAAATCCCTGAATCCCTGTCATTTTCGGAAGGAGCAGCCATCCCGGAAGTGTTCCTGACTGCCTATCAGACATTATTTTGGATTGGCAACCTAAAGGAAGACGATACTGTCCTGATTCATGCCGGTGCCAGTGGTGTAGGAACTGCTGCTATCCAGCTGGCCAAACAAAACAACCGGAGCAAAAGTAATTGCTACCGCGGGAACAGAACGAAAGCTTCGATTTTGCGCTGAGCTTGGAGCTGACGTTACCATTAATTATAAAGAACAGCCGTTTGACAAAGCGGTACTGGAAGCAACGGACAACCAAGGAGCTGATCTGATTCTTGATTTCATCGGTGCTTCTTATTGGGACAAGAACCTTACAAGCATCAATACGGATGGCCGCTGGGTCCTGATTGGTATATTGGGTGGGAGCGAACTGGAATCCATTGACTTAATGACAATCATGTCCAAGCGCATCCAGCTGACAGGAACCCTGCTCACACCAAGGAGCGACGCTTATAAGGCTGAATTGAGCAAGGAATTTATCGAAAAAGTGACACCTTATTTCGAACAGGGCAGCGTACGCCCGGTACTGGACAGTACATTTCCGGCTGAACAAGCGGATGAAGCCCATATCCACATGGAAGAAAACCGGAACATCGGAAAAATTATTTTGAACATGGATTCAGATGACAGTTAAATCGGAAGAAAAAAATCGTGCCACCTTAAAATTTGGGGTGGCGCAGTTTTTTATTTGAATCACGAACAACGTTTGACATCCTGTTCGGTTGTGGTATAATGCAAACAAACGTTCCGCTGGAGGGCTGGCTGTCATGGATAAATTGCTTTTTAAGGCATTGCAGACAAGAAAGAAACTTGAAATGATTTACCTTAAGGCCGATAATAGAACAAGCTACCGTGTTATTCGTGTGCTTGGCATTCATGAAGATCGGGTGAGGGCATACTGTTTCACACGGCAGGAGGTAAGAACGTTCAAAAAAGACAACATATTATCAATCGGACCAGTCCGGACAGGAAGAATGGGGGCATAAGGAATGCTTGCAAATAACCAGACAGCAGTAAATTGGACCAAGGAAATGCAGCAGGAACACGTTGAAAAACTAAAAGAAACTTTGTATGAATACGAGGAAAGAACAAAGTCATCGCAAAATAATGGATGTGTGCCTGGACTGGCTGCCCAAATGGCTCTTCCAGGCCGATACATAGAAACACTTACGGTAAGACAGACTATCCGTGTGGAGGTGTTTCTAATGGGCAAAAGAAGAAAAAATGATACTGGCATTAGTGATGAACAAGCAGTTAGAAAAGACTTGTCCAGAGAATTTGATCATGAATTTGCAAACGAACCACTAACTGAAAACGAACGGCAAAACAATAAAAAAACGAAAAACGGCAATAACAGCCATAAAGGGCTGGGACATAACGAAAATCTTCAGCATGAAAGCCGAATGATGACTGGAGTATTTTCCTATGATGTTGGGGTGAGTTTTAACCACCGCTGCAGAAAAATACTTCGCTTTCCGGGGGCGGCTGATGAGCCTCCTCGTGCTGGCGCACTGCGGGGTCTCATCTAGGCCTCTGCTCCCCCAGGAGTCTCCGTATTTTTCCTTCGCTAGTTTAGGTGGTGGAGTGGAAACCCATTATTTTAAAAAAGAAAACCCGATATAGTTTGATCATCTACGGGAAAAATGTTGAATCATCGTTCGGATATTTCGTTGCTTAAATACTTTTGTCCCAGCCTCCTGAAAATATCATAAGGGTGATCACTTGATGAATGTCCGAATGGAAATAACGTATCAGACACCCAAAGGGACGGAAACAGCTTTTACCTCTGACGAAATGCGTGCTCCAAAAGCGTTATTAATAGCCGAGGATTTGCAAAAACAGGCCGGGTCAGCGATATCCAATTTGTGGACAATCATGATAACAGCTGGAACATGAAAGAATTGTCCAGACAAATGGAGGAAATCCAGACAGAGCCACATAATATCACCGTCTACTTTGACGGCGGGTATGATCTGAAAACACGGACTTCCGGGTTGGGGTGTGCTATTTATTATGAACAGAATGAAAAAGCCTACCGTCTCCGGAAAAATGCACGTGTGGAGGAACTTGAATCCAATAATGAGGCCGAGTACGCTGCCTGTCATCTGGCATTGCAAGAGCTGGAGTATTTAGATGTCCATCATTTGCCGGTTACCATTACAGGTGATTCCCTCGTCGTCATCATGCAGTTGAAAGGGGAATGGCCATGCTATGAGCCTCAATTATCAAGGTGGGCTGATCGGATTGATAACCTGATTAGCCGTATGGGTATCGACCCGGAATTCAATCTCGTGTCCCGGAAAAAGAATAAAGAAGCAGATCACCTGGCTTCCCAGGCGCTGCAAGACATTGAGATTACAAGCACAACGGAACAATCCAACTAAAAGCCGGGGATACGGATATGAATGCACACCGCATTCCCGGCTGTCTCATATAAAGTCGTCTTGTGAATCAACAAAAGCGATCCGGTTATGCATGACGCGGCGAGCTTCTAACCACGCCGCTTTGGCTGTGCCATACAATATCCATGGAGAGGGAAGGTCAAATGGATGATTGGATGGCAGCGAGTCTGCTTCCTCTTTGGTTAAGTCCATCCAAATGTAGGTATCCCCATCAGTCTGCCGCGAGAATTCCCGGTAATCGTCTTCCACTGTTTCCCATAAACCATTTGTTCTGTGATATCACTCCATGGATAAATGGCGTGCAAATAATGATGCTTTTTTGGTCCGGCTTTGTGATCAGAAACGTTTTTGCCTCATTTTCATAAAATGACCACTCTTTCAGATCCTGTTCCTGAAACAACGCCTCCGAAGCCGGAAAAGGGTAATAGCATTCATACGGAAATATCGCCCCCGGCTGTACATAATGCTTATGGACGAACTCCTTTTTGCGGCTCAGTTCTGTCACTCGTTTCCATGGGCGGGCCCCCGATTGGAGCATGGATGCATCCTTCGTAACAGCTGTATGCAGTGCCGTGTAAGGAGTCAGTCCGATTTTTTTCAGGATGCGTCGGGCCGGCAAATTGTGTTCCTCCGTGTTCGCACCTACCCACTCGATACCGTTTAGCTGAAAAGCTTCATGCATGATATATTCCAGCAATGCCGTCGAAAATCCATTACCATTGTAACGACGGTCACTTCTTAAGCGTCCAAGCATCGCATAACGCTCTTTATAAATGGAAAAACCGGCCATACTCACCATGCGGCCATTGTAAAATAAACCATACAGCCGGTTGTCTCCCGTCACAAGCCTGTCAAATACTCGTTTAACGTAATCCTCTTCCAAGCCAGTGTGCATCGCTTCCAAGAGAGGGTAGTCATATTTGTCAAGAATGCGAATGGTTTCTGTCATGTATATCGGACCCTTCCTTAAAAATTGTGCTTTTCAAGTTTTCTTAGTGTCTTCGTCTTCATTATAATGTTGCAATCTTACGAAGGGCAATCAAATGCACAGGTGTGGTACGCGAAAGTGCCCGTTATCGTTTGGTATCAACCTGTTTGAGCCAGAAATCAACCGGTATGCGGGAATATCAACCGATTGCTGGTAGAAATCAACCGTTGACTGGGAACAATCGACCGGAATGTGCCAGAATCAACCGTCGTCGGGCAAGTATCAACCGGAAAGAGCCGAATATCAACCGGAATGCACCGTATATCAACCAGATGCCGCCAAATATCAACCGGTAATAGCCAAATATCAACCGGTGCTTCAGATATCAACCGGTAAACGCCAAGTATCGACCGGAATGCAGCGAATATCAACCAGACACCAGCAACTATCAACCGGTCGAAGCCAAATATCAACCCGCCACCAAAACATTATCCCGTTGCCCCCCTGACTCATCTGCCCGAACCTGAATAGCTTCAACCGATAGAGCACACTTTTTTGCAACTATATGCGATTATAGATATAAACCTAGCTACCTGTATAATCGATCGCTTCCAAATGAAAAGTGTTACACCACAGAAAATTTATGTAAAAATACCCGCTCTCAGCATGCACCAGTGAATCCCCCAACGCTGGCACGCCTGGTATCCAGCGGTTGGCCACACAAGAATCAGGACGGATGCATAATAGATCGAACGACTTTTTATCTATTAATTTAGTCCACGCTAGCACGCAAAATATATTATAATAGAAATAGAAGGTAGTAACGGAAACTGGAAAGGAGAATTTTCCTATGAAACTATTTCATACGGCGGACTGGCATTTGGGTAAGCTCGTGCAGGGTGTGTACATGACAGAGGATCAGCGATATGTGCTGGAGCAGTTCATACGCGCTGTGGAAGAAGAGAAGCCGGATGCGGTAATCATTGCCGGGGATCTGTATGACCGGGCAGTGCCGCCGACGGAAGCGGTGCATTTGCTTGATGAGGTGCTGGACAGGATTGTGCTTGGTCTGAATACGCCTGTTCTGGCGGTGGCGGGGAACCATGACAGTCCGGGCCGCCTGAATTTTGGCAGCAGTATTATGAAGGAGAACGGCTTTCATATTGTTGGTAATTTACGCAAAGAGATGGAGCCTGTCGTACTTCACGACGAACACGGGCCGGTTCAGTTTCATCTTGTCCCGTACTGTGATCCGAGTGTCGTCCGCAATGAACTGGAAGATGAGACGATTCGGACGCACAATGATGCTGCGGAAAAAATTGCAGAAACCATTCACCAACAAATGGACCCGGACAGCCGTCATGTTTATGTCGGTCATGCGTTTGTTACGCCATTTGGCGAGGAAAAAGAGAATACGAGTGATTCGGAACGGCCGCTTTCAATTGGAGGAGCGGAGTACGTCGATGCCCAGCATTTTCCCGGTTTCATTATACAGCACTCGGGCATTTGCACCGGGCGCATTATGTCAGCAATGAAACAGTTCGCTACTCCGGTTCGATTATGAAGTACTCCATATCAGAGGAAAATCATCACAAAGGCTTTCACATCGTGGAACTGGATGCCGATGGTAACGTGTCCATTGAGAAGCGTGGGCTGACACCGGCGCGAGATATCCGAACGGTTGAAGCGACAATGGAGGAATTGCTGATGCATCCGGTAAGCGAGGATTATGTGTTTGTCCGGCTCCTGGACGAGACCCCTGTGTTATCACCAATGGAGCGGATCCGCTCGGTTTAT
The DNA here is from genome assembly GCA_001311805.1 of Lentibacillus juripiscarius JCM 12147. The sequence continues at coordinate 48,800 of BBCA01000011.1, forward strand.
CCGAACGCCATGCATGTGGAACGGAAACATTTTGCCCCGTCCGCACGTGCCGATAGCACCGGATCCAACCAACGGACAGACCGCAGCAGCATGAGTGACCTCGACCTTTTTAAAGCGTTCTACAAAGAAGTGAAGGGAACCGATGCTACAGCAGAAACCGAGGCGATTTTCAAGGACGTGCTTGAAAATCTATTAAAAGGTAAGCCAGAGACACCCGCGGCCAGTAAGGAAAAGACATCCATAACCAACTGACTGTTTGCAGAAAGGGGAGAGTACCAATTGAAACCACGGAAACTGACAATGACTGCATTCGGGCCTTACAAACGGACGGAAACGATCGACTTTGCCGAGCTTGATACAAATAATCTGTTCGTCATTGCTGGCAATACAGGCGCGGGTAAAACGACTATTTTTGACGGGATATGTTTTGCCTTGTACGGGAGTGCCAGTGGGTCTGACCGGGAAGACCATCGGATGCTGCGCAGTGATTTTGCTGATGATGATACCCATACTTCCGTCGAATTGGAGTTTGAGCTGAAAGGGCGGACGTACCGAATTCTTCGCCAATTAGGCCATGTCAAACAAGGAAACAAAACGAAAACCGGCGAGCGGTACGAGTTTTACGAAAAAGTGGGCGGCAAAGAAATCCCATGTGTCGATCGGCAAATGGTTTCAGAGATTAATAAAAAGCTTGAAGCCATTCTTGGCCTCACGCAGGATCAGTTCAAGCAAATTGTCATGCTTCCCCAAGGAGAGTTCCGGAAACTATTAACCTCGGAAACGGAAAATAAAGAAGCAATTTTGCGGCGAATTTTTAAAACCGAGCCGTACAAGCATTTGAATGAACTGCTGAAACAGAAGAAAGACAACGTCCAGCAGCAGTTTATGCAGGAAAAACAAATGCACGATCATTACATTCAGGCAATCTCCAAGACACTTCCGGAGCGTGAAGAATCCCAGCTGTTCAAGGTTCTCTCCGAGGAGTACAATAATACGAACCAGGTAATAGCCGGACTTGATGAGGAGATTCAATTTTATGTCGATCAAATTGTGGTCGATCAGAAAAAATATGAAGAGGCCTATGCCGCGCATGGCAAAAAACAGACAGAGTACCATCAGGCCAAGGTGCTGAACGACCGTTTCCAGGAATTGGAGCAGAAAGAAAAACAGCTGCACGAACTGCAGGAACAAATCCCGGCGTATACGGAGAAAAAACGCCAACTGGAGGCAGCTGAGCGCGCAGCAGGCATCGAAGTCTATGAAAAGCAAGCTGCTGAATGGCGCCAGGAAGAACAGGATAAAGTCCGTGCCTATCATAATGCAGAAGCAGCAAGTAAAAAGAAGGAAACAAGTCTTGAGCATGCTCAGTCTGTCTATCAGCAGGAAGAACAAAACCAGCAAAAGCGGGAAGACACTAGCAGAAAACTTGACCGGCTGCGCGAATATCTCCCGACCGTGAAAGATATCGCAGAACGTGAGCGGCAACTGGAAAAACTAAAAAGCAGACCACACAAGTGGCCGCCGATCTGGAAAAAAGAAAAACACGTGGAAAGAAAAAATAGTGAGGCAGATTCCCTGCAAAAACAGATTAATGATATGGATGAGGCCGTCAGCCAATTGTTCGAGAAGAAGGAAAAGCTGAACGGCATGCGTGAGCAGGTAAAGGTCCTGATGAAATATCTCGACCTCAAAGAAAAGCAGAGCCGCCTCAGCCAGGAGCTCCAGACAAAGGAACAGGCTTTTTACGACATGAAACGCACCTATGATGAAGCCGAACAGAGCTGGATGCAAAATCAGGCTGGTGTTTTGGCAACTCACTTGCATAATGGTGAGCCATGCCCGGTGTGCGGCAGTCAAGAACACCCGGCCAAAGCAGATCATAAAAGCAGTGAGGTAACGAAAGACCGTCTGGAGGCGCTGAAAAAAGAACTGGACGAAAAAAGACCGGCATTATCGGGAAGCGGCAACGAATCAAAAATCCAATACATCCCAACTGGAGGAAGTGCAGGAAGAACTGAGGCAACACCAGATTCAAGCTGCGGATGCTGCATCCTTGAAGGAAGATTTATCCAAAAGAGGAAAACAGCTGAGTGATGAAGTGGAAGCACTGAAACAGCAACGGGAAAAACTGACCAAAGCGAAAGAAGCCCATGCGAAAGCAACCGAAGAAGGAAAACAACTGGAAGCGGATAAGGAAAAATTGGAAAAAGCCTATCATGAACAAAATGCAGCCTATGAAAAAGCAAAAGCTGTCTACGATGAACGGCTGCGCAATATCCCGGAAGAAATGCGCGTTCTAACTGAATTAGAGCGGCAAATCAAAGAAACGTCTGACTATAAAGAGAAGCTCGAAAAGGCCTGGGAAAACGCACAGCAAAAGTACCAACAGGCAAAAGACGAACAGACGAAGGCAACTGCCAACCTTGCTAACAGCAAAAAACAATTGGAAGATACACAGCAGAAACGGGAAAATGCAGAGACGTCGTTTAAGGAAGCGCTCGACCAGGCTCAATTTACGTCCGAGAAAACCTATCAGGAAGCCAAAATGGCCCCATCCGAACGGGAAAAACAGAAAGAACACATTCAGCAATTTAATGAAAAACGTGCAGCACTCGAACAAGCCGTCGCTGACCTAAAGAAACAGCTGAAAGACAGCACCAAAGCTGATTTAATCACTATAGAAACGGAGCTTAAGCAGCTGCAGGAAGCTTATGAAGCGGCACTAAAACAATTAAACTTGTCGAAAAACTACTATGAGGAAGCAACCGATTTGCGCATGAATATTCTGGAGGCGAGCGAGAAATTTGCTGCCAAGGAAAAAGAATTGGCGGCAATTGCTGATTTGCATAACGTACTTCGGGGACAGAACAACTCAAAAATTTCATTTGAACGTTATTTGCAGATTGAATATCTCGAGCGGATTATCGAAGCAGCCAACGGACGACTGAAAGAGTTGTCCAATGGTCAGTTTACCTCATGCGCAGCGACCGACAGGAATCCCACGGCAAACAAAGCGGGCTGGCACTTGATGTCCATGACGCCTATACCGGCCAGACAAGGGATGTCAAAACACTGTCAGGCGGGGAGAAATTCAACGCGTCTCTTTGTCTTGCATTAGGCATGTCCGATGTCATCCAGAGCTTCCAGGGAAATATCGCAATCGAGACGATGTTTATCGATGAAGGATTCGGATCATTGGATGAGGAGTCACTGAACAAGTCGATAGAAACATTGATAGACTTGCAGCAGTCCGGCCGTATGATTGGTGTCATCTCCCACGTCCACGAACTAAAGACAATGTTCCCGGCCCGGCTTGACGTTATGAAGACAAAAGAAGGGTACAGCAGGACGGAATTTGTGGTGACATGACGGACCTATAATTGAGGTAATGAGAACGGAAAAGGAGCATTTTTAAGGGGAGAAATCATTTATGATATCCAACAAGAAGCCTGTCCTATTGTTTATGGTTGTTATTGTACTTATCCTGGGTCTGCTTGATATTAAATATCGCGGATTTTTCTTTCGAATGTTACCATGCTCAACGCAGAAGTATTTAGCGGCTGTTTTTAATCATAAAAAATGCTGCTCGTACGATTACTGCTGTTCAGAAAATTAATCGGGTCTACACTAAGAATGAATAATGTAAATAACAATACTAAGTCCAATCCTCACTGGACTCAGTATTGTTATTTTTGTTCTTTCGGGAACTTTTTTGATACAAAAACAAAACTGTGTTCCAGTTACAAACGTTTCAGACTTATACTCTTTCGCATTTTCTGCAACAAAAAAACCGGTGCCTATTAAAGGAAAGACACCGGTTTTTAAACTTTACTATTTTAATGTTTTGGTCCTTTTCCTTTGCCGTTGTTGCCTTTTCCATTATTGCCTTTGAATTTTCCTTTGGCTTTTCCTTGTGGCCCCATTACAACTTCTTCCGTTTCGTTACCGACGCTGTCTGTTGCTGTGACGGTGACGACCTGGCTTGGGTGAATGCCGGTCAGTTCAAGTTCGTGTTTATCGCTCATGACGATTGGATCCTCTTTGTCAACTTGTACTTCCCACTTGGCAATACCATTTTCATCCGACACCGCAAGAGCTACTTCGCGCTGGCCGCGGTTAATGTCTTCGTCTAGTTCCGGTCCGGTCGTATCCACAGAGATTGGCAGTTTAATAGATTGCTCTTCTGCACCGTCAAAGTTAATGACAGCTCCAGCCTGCAAGAAATATTGGCCGTCAGGAGCTGGTTCACCATCAATCGTGCCATCCCATGTACGCGCTGGGTCAAGGGAGTATTCCGGCACTTGACCGCTGTCATAGTAGTTTTTCCGTACGTAGTTTTCTTCTGTTAATGTTTCCACAACATTTCCTTCCGTATCCAGCACATTAAAGTTTACGTTTTTTGGCATTTCGCAGGAACGAAACAACCAAGAGGGCATCATCCAGTTCACCATCACCATTCGGCGAGATAATGGCGTCATCTTCAAAGAATCCGTAGCTTCCCCCGCCAAGGTCTGTCGCGATACCGGTCATGCCATAGTAAGATGACTCATCTGCTGCATCAAAAATAGGGGCATCATCCCATTCACCTTTGAATCCGGCATATGGTACCGTCAGAGTTGGATGAACATCGGCTGGATCGGTTAATGTCACAAATCCTTCCAGCCAGTACCCATTCGTGAAAATGGAGTTTAAATCTGCATCCCAATCACTGACATCAATGGTTACTTCAAATGACGTGCTTCCACTTGCAGGAACTTCTACCATATTATGATCTACGGTTGCGGCACCATCCAGCTCTTGCGCCGGGAATTGGTTTGGTGCTGTGACGAGAACACCTCCGCCATCAGCTGGTGAATCGGTCTGGGCGTTCGCCTCCACTTCATACGTAACAGCTTCGTCCGTAAAGTTTTCAGCCGTTAATTCAAAGCTGGCAGTATTCTCAGTGACTTCTTTCAATGCGACTTTTGCTTCACCGGTTTCAGATTCGGTTACGACAACTGGTGTTGACAATGCCGCATGGAGCTGCAGTATGCCGGCACCCTGACGACGAGGGGAGACAGGTGCGCCCTCAAAGTCGACGGTTTTGCCAGTGTTCATCATCAGCTGTTTGGCTAGATTAACACGATTGGCACCTTCATAGCCGAATTCCTGATCAACACGTTCCAGCACTAACGCACTGCCGCCCGAAATATGCGGTGCTGCCATCGATGTGCCACTTTTAATGCCGTGCTCACCATTGTTCAATGTGGAATAGATTTGACCGCCTGGTGCTGTGATTTCCGGTTTGAAATCAAGATTCGGTGTCAGCCCCCAGGATGTGAAATCACTCATTTTTCCTGACTCCGGATTAACAATGGAGGTTGTTTCCCCATGGAATGCAACAGTCGGGGCTTGTCCATTAGCAAGGCCTTCAGCAAGTAATTCCCCATCTGATTTGGACAAGAATAGCTGTGGAATTACCACTTCCGGTTCCGTTGCCATATTGACCATGCCATCTGTATTGTTATAAACGAATACACCAGATGCTCCGGCCTTTTGTGCATTCAGCGCTTTGGTTACAAAATCCAGTTCGCCGCGCTGTACCAGGGCATATTTACCTTCAATATCTTTTCCATCATAATCTTCTGCGTATCCAAGCCCAACATCCACTAACTCAAACGAACTTCCATCAGCCGGTGGGGCTGTCTCACTGGCTGACAGGAAACCAAACGTCCCGGTTTCGCCATTGATGTTGTACTCAAGCGCATCCACTTTCATTAAGCTGTTTTCAAACGATGCTACTTGCAGGGAGTCTTCGGCAACACCCGGTGATCCGGCAACGCCATAATCCGGATTAGAAGCATATGGATAAAAATACCCGTCACCAAACATAGCAGAGTTCCCCGCAGAAATGGACATGAACACACCATTATCGACAGCTCGTGTGACGGCCTGCTGTTCCGGTGATTCATCGTTTACAAAACCGGCAGGGGAACCCAGACTCATATTCAAGACATCGGCATCCAGTTTGATTGCATCATCAATCGCTTTTATGTAGATATCCCCATAGGTTGACTGGAAATCTGGATCATTACCGAACACTTTTAGGTTCAACAGCTGTGCTTCCGGGGCAATACCCTTGATTCCGTTGTTATCTTCATTACCATTTGCACCAACAGATCCGGCTACATGCGTTCCATGGGAAGATGCACCTGGAAAATCATCGGTATACGCATGGTTTTCATCCATATAGTTGTAGCCGTATGGAACTTTTTCCGTATAATAGCGGCCAGGAAGGTCTTCTTTTTCAATGGTTGCATTGACCTGTTTTTCTGTCAGTGCCACCTCGGTGTCATCTGCAAGCACCATGTCCTGATGCTGGTGGTCAATACCTGTGTCAATCACACCGACGACCATGCCTTCTCCTTTGAAACCATAGTCGCGCCAGGCCTGCTGTGCTTCAACCAGTTCTTTGCTGTTTACCATATCCGGTTCCGCAATCGGCCGTTTGTATTCATTTGCAATGGAAACTTCTTTAACGTTAGGGATTTTCTCAATGGTTTGGAAATCTTTATATTCCACTTCAACACTGAATCCATTCATCACAGCATTAAATTCCTGCAATGATTTCGCTTGAACATTTTGTTTTTCATCGCGTTTTTGACCGCTTTTTTCTTTTCCTTTGCTTTATTCAAGTATTGTTTTTTCTCAGAAACACTTAAACTGCCAAATTTTTTGCCTTTTTGGTTGCTTTTTCAATGGGCGCCTCACCATCAATTTCAACAATTGCTCTGACTTCTTCTTCTGGATCAATTGTTGGTTCCAGATCTTCAGCCTTCAGACTCTCCCGCTGTAAATCTTTTTGGCGCCAGATTGCCTGATGCAAAAGCCACTTGACTGAATGCCATTAAAAAGATGACAAGTAATACACCAATTCGTTTAAACATGTACTTCCCCCTCACTTGATTTGGTCAAACGCAACGCAGCTCATTCACCTCTTTCTAACAATTCTATTAAGACTCTATTACATCGTTTATGATAGATAATTCCAAAAATTAACACAAGGGTAAAAAGTTTTAGGTAAAAATACTCAATTGTACGAAGTGTTTGAGCTGATAGGGGAGGAACATGTACGTAACAGCTAACCTAATTCTTCTGCGAAAGCCTTTACAAAATACCCTAATTTAGGTATTATAAAAATATACAAAATTTTAAAATAATTATTAGTGTATTTAACATTCAACTGGAGAATAAATCACTTTCTTTTAGGCTCATTTTCACTGGAATAGTGATAGCAATTTTTCCATATGTATGAACAAAGGGGACAAGGGAGCTGGAATAGACAAATCCCGCTTTCAGTCAATAGATTATAAGGGGAATGAGGAGGAAGGCGAATGAGTAAAGATTCACTGGTATTGAGTGAGGAAAAATTAGCGACTTATCCACAACAGCCACATGGCGGAAAGTTAGTAAATCGTGTACTTACGGGAAAAGAACGTGAGGAAGCAATGGAAAAGGCCAAGCAGCTTCCAATGATTATGGTAGATTTGGAAGCTGTCATTACCCTTGAAATGATAGCCACTGGTGTGCTGTCGCCGAATGAAGGTTTCATGGTGGAAGAAGATTACAAGTCTGTACTGACAAATGGACGGCTGACAAACGGCGTTATTTGGCCGGTTCCATTGAGTTTTGCGCCGATAGGGGAGCGGAATGAGCAGGTCATTCAAACTTTATCCGTTGGGGATGAAGTCGCGCTTACGGATGAAACAAAAGAGCCGGTTGCTATTCTGAAATTGGATGATATTTTTCATTATGACCGGGACTTCCGTGCGTCTCATCTGTTTGGTACCACCGACCGAAGCCATCCTGGGGTAGATTCGATTTACCGGCGAATGGGGGATACAGCACTTGGTGGTCCGATTCAATTGCTGCGCCGGGTGCATTGGGGTCCGTTTGAAAACATTCGAATGGAACCGAAAGATACATGGGAACTATTTTATGAGGAAAAGAAGTTTAATTCTGTTGGTGGTTTCATAACAGGTGCGAACCCATTGCATCGCGGTCATGAATATATTCATAGAAACGCGCTGGAAGAGTTGGATGGATTATTTGTTCAGCCATTAGTCGAGATGGCCAAACGTGAATATACAAGACACGAGTTTCGGATGTTATCCTACCGCAGTGTGCTGGAAAATTATTATCCAAAAGAAAGAACATTACTTGCACCATTACGAGTTACATATATTTTTGCAGGCCCACGGGAAGCGGTTCTACATGCGATTATCATGAAAAACTACGGTTGTACCCATGCACTGATTGGCCGGGATCATGCGGGCATTGGTGATTTTATGATAAATATGCAGCCCACACAATTTTTGATGAGTTTACATCGGACGAATTAGGTATCGATATACGGCTGTTCCATGAGGTATTCTATTGCACACGTTGCGATCACCCGGCAACCGATCAGACGTGTCCGCATGATGAGCGGTATCGGATTAATATTTCCGGAACAGGCATCAGGGAACTCTTGCGCTACGGCGTCCTGCCGCCAAAAGAAATTGTCCGGCCGGAATCTGCTCGGATTGCGATGCAAGGAATACAGCCAAAAGGTGTCGATGAAAATAATCAGGCTGTCGCACCAGTCGGCAAGACCATCAAGAGTATTTTCCCTTATTATTTAACCAGGTCCAGGTTAGGCGGGCCTAGGCGGCATAAACCTCTGGAAAAGGAAAACCTGACGATTGAGGACTTGGAGACAGCGATATTGGATGCCCGTTCCAATGCTGATCGTGTGTATAAGGAGATTTTCGAGGAGTTCAGCCATGTATCGGATACACTTCGGTCAACACAGCCTGATTGGATCGCTGATGCGCGCGACACGTTGCGCAGACAGCAAGAAATGGTCGTGGAGTCTCTAGAGGAAAAGGTGGATAAGGCTCCTGATCAAGCATCGGATGAATTTATGTACCAGGGCAAAGGGGAAGCAGAGAAGGAATTAGAAGTAGCGCAACGAATCTTCGAGGACATCCCATCCGCATTACGGGCGGAAGACCTGCAATACAGAACATGGAACCCGCTTCCGTACCAGCGTTACCGGGGAAGTGATGAAGAGTAATAGATGAAAAGGGGATAGCGAAATGCTATCTCTTTTTATTACTCCGGTTATCGCGGAAAAAATGGCGGGTCAAAAGCTGTTGACTGCCATTACCGGAATACTGGTTATATTTGGTGCCGGCGGGCTTTTGACTGGAAATGCAATTATGATCACCATAGCTGTTATATGTATCGGTGGTGCCTGTGGGTCGGCATTCAGTTTGTCGATGATGTTCTTTAGCTTGCGGTCGAATGACGGACGGGAGGCATCGAAAGTGTCTGGAATGGCCCAGTCGTTGGGCTATTTAATCGCAGCGATCGGACCGGTATTATTGGGTTTCATGCATGATATCACCGCCAATTGGCTCCTCCCGATTACCATGGTGGGAATGACCGGTATTATTTTGATTGTATCAGGAATGAAATCGGGATCAGACAGGAAGATCGCAACTGTTTAATCATTTGGCCGGATAAAAAAACTCCAGCTTAGCTGTCACTCCAACAGGGTGCATGTAAATTTTTCAATAATAAGGGTATTTTATTCCAGTTTTCGTTAAACCTAATGTATGACATCTATCATACGAGGAGTGACAGCTCTATGTTAAAACTGGAAACAGAAATTGAAGGAAAAAGAGCCTATTTCGGTGATGTGTACAAAACATTCCGATCGAATGGCTATACACTATGCGGAAATTGGGAATATGACCGGGCGAAGTTTGATATGGTGTTATGCCGGGAAGAGGGCGAAACGATCTATATCAGAATTCCGTTCAGTGTCGTCGACGGGGAGCTGGACAGTCCCAATGCCTATCTGGAATTCCGCACACCGTATGTCATCAAGCACGTGGTCAATACCGGCCTTGACTGGGATGAAAACTCCCTGCTGACAACTACTGGATTCAACCAATTCCAGGAGCCTGTTGATAAAGATGGAAATATTACTGACAAAAGCAGGTGGGAAGCAGCAGGCGAAGAAGAGGTGCAGGAAGTAGTGAACTCGCTGGAGCTGCAGGTGTCCTGAGAACACAAAGGCGATAGCCCCCACACAGAGAGGGATTATGTTTTCTCAAAAGTGGGGGATGAATCGCTTTTGAAAAGGAATGGCTTTGGCGTTTTCACAATTCCTGAATAATTCTAGCAGGATTTCCGCCTGCAACAACGTTATCCGGAACATCATCTGTCACAACAGCTCCAGAAGCAATAACTGCATTGTTGCCAATCGTAACCCCGGGATTGATGACAGCTCTTCCACCAATCCAAACATTATTGCCAATGGTAACTGGTTTTCCATATTCTAATCCGGAAATCCGGTCGGTGGGATTTAGTGGATGGGTTGCTGTATAAATATGTACACCGGGCCCCAGTAAACAAGCGTGACCAATTCTTACTTCGCAGACATCCAACATAACACAATCATAATTAGCGTAGAAATTCTCTCCAACATGAATGTTGTAACCATAATCACAGCGAAAAGCTGGCTCTACAGTCAGACTTTCTCCAGTTGAACCAAATAGCTCCTTTAACAATTCGATTCTTTTATCTTCATCTGTTTCAAGTGTTTGGTTATATAATCTAGTCAGTCTTTGTGCGGTCATTCTCTCTTGCACTAATTCCGGGTCGCTGCATCATAAAGTTTGCCATTTACCATTTTCTCTTTTTCGGTTTGCATATCGAAACTCCCTGTCAGCACTGTATTTCAGTTATTATTCCTATACTTTTGGAAGGGTTATATTTATAATATACATCATTTGCTGGAAAGACAAAATAATTAAACGAAGTAGCTGTAGAGCTGAGAAAAGCAATTTATGTGGTTGTTCAAGAAGGACAGCAACAGAAACGTTCACTATAAAAGAACCATCCTAACCGAAACAAATCAAAAAAGGGGACCAGACTTTATGCTGATCCCCTTCATCTTACGCTTCTGTTGCAGTTTGCTGATCTTCGCTTAATTCTGCGTTGTTTCCTTCTGTCGAAAATCGAGGATACCCCCGTTGCAATGGCGATTATGCCGGCTATCCCGAGCAGGACCGGGTAGATACAATATGGCATGATGGAAACGGGGGATATGGACGCAACCCCGGCAACCGCCAGCAATTGTGCGCCATATGGCAAAATCCCCTGGAAAGCACTTCCGAAAATATCCAGCACGCTTGCTGTTCGGCGCGGGTCGACACCGAATCGCTTGGAAATTTGTTTAGCTAGTGAGCCAACGCTGATAATTGCAATGGTGTTGTTAGCCGTTGATAGGTCAAAGACACTAACAAGGCCGGCAATGCCAGCTTCGGCGCCTTTTCTTGAGTGAATCCGGTTGCTAATGGCGTGCAGCAGGAAGTCAATCCCGCCATTCACGCGAATCAGTTCAACCAATCCGCCGAGTAAAATCGATAACAGAGCCAACTCCTGCATGCCAGCCATACCGTCGCCAAGCAAATTCAGGAATTCCATGACATCGAAACTGCTGTAAAAAAGCCCGACTCCTCCAGCGAAAATGATTCCGCCGATTAATACGTAAATCACATTAACCCCAGCGATGGCAAAAATGAGTACGGCAAGATAGGGCAATACTTTAACTAGATCGTACGGGTGATCCCCGCTAATCGACCCGCCGGCATTCCATGTCATGACACCAAAATAACAGCGGTCACGATAGCTGCGGGAAGGGCAACAAAGATATTTACTTTAAACTTGTCGCCCATTTTGACGGCTTGTGTTTTTACGGCAGCGATGGTTGTATCCGAGATGATGGATAAATTATCACCGAACATCGCACCGCTGATGATGGACCCTAAAATCAATGCCGTGCCCATTCCTGTCTGATCGGCAAGACCGACACCAATCGGAGCGAGAGCAACAACTGTGCCGACAGAACTCCCCATGGAAATGGAAATGAAGCAACCGATAATAAACAAGCCGACAATCAGCAGGTTTTCGGGCACGAAAGTCAGGCTAAGGTTGACGGTTGATTCAACTGCACCAACGCCCTCTGCAACTGCGGAGAATGCACCGGCCAGCAGGTAAATAATAACCATGAGCATGATGTTGGGGTGCCCGGCCCCTTTGGTCAAGTGATCAAGTTTATCTTGAAAAGCCATTTTTCTGTTCATAAACAGTGCAACTAATACAGCGATAAAGACGGCAACCAGTATTGGTAGTTTATAAAAATCGCCATTGACCACACCGGAACCGATAAATAGAAATAGAAATATAATAAATGGTATTAATGCCGATGCGCGTCCTTTGTTCATTTCTGATGCATTCATTGCTGTTCCCCCATTCGTTGTTGGATTCTTGCGGGCTCAGGGTTTTGGGATAAAAATTCGGATGATATATTGTGAAAAAAATTGTTCACTGGTTGTCCGTTTTATTTAGGCCAAAAAACAAAAAAAGCCTCCCGTTTTGGAAGGCGTTTGTCCGGACACCTTATCTTTCAAAACGCTTGAAACTGCGATTTGCTGGAGTTGGCACCTTACAATTATGTTTGCAGGTTGCCGGGCTTCGCAGGGCCAGATCCCTCAGCCGCTCTGGATAAGTTATATGAAATTGAATGATAAATAGTATAATATAATTTTGTAGAAGTGTCAATGAGCGTGACTGGATGAATAGATCAAGGGGATAATTGTCCCTTTCCAAGGCGCGATAGGAGAATAACCACCACCTCCTGAGGGATATATATAGTAGTGCAGCAGGCGGGTTAATTTAATTTCTATGATTGATATTGGAACTGTTAGATTTGCAATTTCTAAAAAAATAGATTATCCTTCTATTAAATAAGTTATCAGGAGTGACGGAGAGAACTGGCTCGGCGATGTCACAGCAACCTGCAGATGTAAGGTGCTCCAACCAGCAAAGCAGACGCTTTGAATGATAAGTCGGTCCAAGACCCCTTTGTGCATTCAAGCATGAAGGGGTTTTTGATGAAAAGGCTTCAGACTTATCAATAAAACAGATAAGGAGAGACCGGACAATGAACCAATGTTACATCATTAAAGTACAGGAAGACGAATTGGGGATGAAAAGAGCCTTTAAGGAAGCTGCAAAAGCCAGGACGAGAGGGTATAAGCCATCATTTGATCTGCGACACATTAAAGACAGTAAAACAAAGGTGGAGCTGATGAGGAAAATTAGCAACATAGATTAAACGGGCAAGAATGAAATACAGCACTTGTATTGCTGCATCAGAAATAGCAGGCAGTCAGTTTCGAAAGATAAAGAGAACCGCTTGAACTTTGAAAAAAGTCTTGCGGTTGCTTCTTTTTTGTAACGGGGAACCAAATCCACTTCTGAAGTAAGCTCTATCTATGCCCCTTAACTAGCCACAAACTTTTATGTAATTAATTCCCGTGCAGCATTGTGAGCGGCTTTTAAAAAGGATTGTGCCTCTTTTGCCTTCTGGTTAATGGTGAAATGTCTATATTTATGTTTGGGTATTTGAGCGATGACTGTTCAAAGGTGAGGATTAATTTCTTTCTGTACTTTTTTAGACAAGTATTTTTGAATGTGGAGCTTTGAGTTAAGATATTATCAATGTAATCCAGGTCACTAAAAATCCGCACGCTTGAATAATTCCCTCTTACATTTTGACGGAATTTCTTTAGGGCACTAATGATTGCTATTATTTCAGCGAATACGGGAATGGAGCAATCTCTTGTTTTACTCACCAAATGATATTTCTTCGTTACAGTCCCATTGTAAACGTAGCAGAAACCAGCTGCCATCTTTTTCTGTTCATTCATTGATCCATCGCAGTAAATAGTTAGAACTTCCCGACTAAAATACTGATTATAAATCCAATCCTTATGCTCTTTTTCTATTATTTCTTTCGACTTTCCCCAAAGTCAGGTAAGGCGGGTACAGGCTTATTAGTACCTTTTTGTTTCATAATCCTATCCCCTAAATAATTAATAGTTGGAATGGAAGGCAAATGGTAAGAAAACGAAAAACGGCGAGATGGAGCAGGGGGGGCGGGCATTATCACCGTTTATTTTTTCGCCCCTTTTTCTCTTTGACCTGTCCAATCCACTCATCGATTTGGTCTTTGGTCCATCCGGCTTTGTCCCCAATCATTACGGTTGGTTCTGGCAGTAAATCCCTTCCTTTATAGACGGATAAATGCCGTGTGCTGTATTCCATTCCTTGTTCCTTTGCAAACTCAGCAAATTCTTTTAGTCCATAGTAATGCATCGGTTGTTTTGAAGTCATTTGGTCCACCTCGGTAATATCAACTATTTTTGTTTTTCTTCCAGCGTGTTTTGTACAAAAGCACAAATGTCGACAGGGTGATGAGCATGGAGGCAATGGAAATGACAATAGTTGCCGTGAACATTGAATCAACTCCTTGACAATTTGGTATGGCAAGGGTATGATAAGCATACAATAGTGGTGAGGCAAGGGGTTTAACCCCTTGACCTCGGTGGTTTAGAATCCTTCTCCGGTTGGCTCGGAGTCGGATTCTTTTCTTTTCGGCTGTAATGTTCCCGGTACGTTGTTACTAATGAAGTAACAAAACCAACGATTGCCGCAATGAGACCTATAACAGCCGTTAGAAGCCCAATCTCGTCCACTATTATCACCCCCTTTCTAAAAGAGGGCAGGGCAATTATCATACCCTTACTATAAAAATATACCAAGCCGTTGAATAAGTCAACCATTTAGTGTCAGAAAATTATGATTGGTGGAGAAAAGCCAATTTACCGGCCGACATCTAGGGTGATTATTTTCAAGAGCTAACAACAGATTGTCGGGGCAACAAGGTAGGATGCTATTTAAACTGTTCCACGTTATAACGCACTTTTAACGAAATTGTTCACTAACATGCCAAATGTAGCGGGGGAAGGGGGGGACTACATGATAGGAGTCTTTACACCTAAAACAGTGGCTTTGACAATTTCCAAGTCCTGAAATCGCTCTAATTCCTCTGGAGTCCCGCTTATCACCGCTCCATTAATACTAATGCCTTTATTCGGCGATTCCGTATAAGGGTATTTTGCGGAGACGCTAAACCCATAAGCATCTTCCCCGTGTTTTACTTTCCATTTATTATCATCCCATTTTTCTTCTAATCGTTGCAGTTTTTTTCGGATGCGTTATCAAGCCACAGCCAAGTTATGTATCTTTGGAAAATCTATTATCCAGCTTTAACACGAAAAATCATATTGACTTGTACAAGAAGTTTGTGGAAACTGAATATAGATGACTTAGGGCGGTGGACTTGATGGAAATGGTTTTGACGTATCAATGGGAAATAGTTGTTGCGGTGGAAGTGTTGTCACTCGTGGCTCTGCTGCTGTTTGGTTTTGTCCGTTATTTTTGGAACAGGCGGCGGACGAGTTTATGGTTTCTGTTAGCATTTCTTGTGTTATTGGCATTTGAAGCAGCCCTGGCAATACTGATTTATCTGGAGACCGGTGAAATCTCAACATTTCAGATAGTGATTACGATTTTGTCGTTTATGCATGTACGTTTGGGATCATTGATTTTATCAAACTGGACCGATGGATGCGCATGAAAATTGGCCGGTGGCGCGGTGTTGAACTGCTAACAGAGAAGGACCGTCGAATTATTGAAAGGAATAAAGATCCTAAGTTCGTAGCTAAAAAATACCGCTGGAGCTCCATGGTTCATTTAACCATATTTGGTGCTGTGCAGGCTGTTTTCCTGGTGTACAGCACAGACGGTTTTAATGAATTGGTAACGTATTTGACTGATTTATCATGGATTGAAGCTGGTTCTGCAGCGGAATCACCATATGCAAACGAGACGATGTATAGTATTTCAATGCTATGGGGGATTGTGTTTATCGCTGACTTTCTTTACTCCTGGTCATACACTGTATTTCCAGCAAAATCAGGAAGAGAATAAGCCTGTCAATTTATATTTTGTTTTTCATTCAGTTATTCTGTCTTTATTAAGCGAAGAAGGTAGGTTAGACGACAAATCATTTTCATGTAGTACGTCGAAATTCGCGAACAATTTAACAGAAGCCATAAGGCATACATGAATAAAAAACAGGCACGCATCAACATAAGATGTGTGCCTGTTTTCATTAGGACTTAGGCTATTTTGCTATTCCATTTTTGCACTTTATAATTATACACTTGACATTATATTCATACAATTTATAATAGAACGAAATGAAAAACCATAAGCCATTCAAGGGAGGCTGCAGTATATGACGGCACTTTTTTCCAACTTATAAGCGGTTTGATTTGTCGGTGGAACGTGCATCTGGGACGGTTGTGGAAGACACAGAAGGGAAAACGTACTTAGATTTCGGGGCGGGGATTGGTGTTTGTAATCTCGGTCACCGTCACCCGGATGTGCAGCAGGCACTGGAGTACCAGCTGAATCATTATTGGCATGTATCGAACTTATACCATAATCCAATACAGGAAAAAGTGGCAGAGGCGCTTACACAGCATAGCTCGGGTGATCAAGTTTTTTCTGCAATAGTGGTACGGAGGCGAATGAAGCGGCGATCAAGCTTGCCCGTAAAGCGACAGGCAAACATAACATCATTTCATTTGAGAAGTCGTTTCACGGACGGACATTCGGCTCTATGGCAGCAACCGGTCAGGAAAAAATCCATACCGGCTTTGGCCCGATGCCGGAGGGGTTCAGCTATGTCCCATTCAATAATATTGATGCGGTGAAACAAGCCATCGACCATGAGACTGCCGCTGTTATGCTGGAAGTGATCCAAGGGGAGGGCGGTCTTCATATAGCGGATCCCGAGTTTGTAAAAGAAGTGAACGCGTATGCCGCGAGCATGGTGCATTGGTAATTATTGATGAGGTACAGACTGGCATCGGCCGGACGGGAAGGGCATTTGCTTATCAGCATTACGGGATTTCCCCGGATATTATCACGTCAGCAAAAGGGCTTGCCAATGGCGTGCCCGTGGGTGCCATGATCGCGAAACACTCCCTTCAGGATGCGTTCGGTCCTGGCAGCCACGCGGCAACATTTGGCGGAAACCCGCTGGCCATGGCAGCAGCGGAAGCCGTGTTACAGCATGTTTTCCAGGATGATTTTTTACAAGCTGTAATGGAAAAAGGTGCCTATTTGCTGGAGCAGCTGACTGCATGCATCGGAGAGCTTCCGGTTGTTTCATTCATTCGCGGCAAAGGGCTGATGATTGGTATAGAATGTAATCAGGATGTATCCAGTATGGTTGGATTGCTGATGGAAAAGGTTTGCTCGTTTAGTGCCGGTGCGAACGTCATCCGGCTGCTGCCGCCGCTCACGGTAAGTTACAAAGAAATCGATACGGCCGTCCAACTAATGAAGGACGTTCTGTCTGCCGAAACGGTCTATCAATAATAGTGGACAAATGAAAATGGAATTGTGTAAAAGCTCCTGGTCTCATGAAGGCAGGGAGCTTTTTACAATATAAGAGTTGTGCATCGAGTAACACGAAGATGCAAAACTCGAGCGGCAGCACCCAAAACTCGAGCGAGCGCACCCGCAACTCGAGCGAGCGCACCCGCAACTCGAGCGAG
>BBCA01000012.1 GCA_001311805.1 Lentibacillus juripiscarius JCM 12147
AAAATACGCTTGTTCACCAACAAACGTATCGTTACCTTTTTTGAGGGTATTTTTTTACCTAAGCAAAACCTCCGTTTGAATAACGGAGGCTACATTCTTAGTAAATCCATTCACTATCTTGTTTGGAGTAGCTTTTAATTTCATCTTCCTGGAAGAAAAGGCCAATTTCTTTTTAGCACTCTCAGAGGAATCTGATCCATGGATGATGTTCTTGCCGACTGTCATTCCATAGTCGCCACGAATAGTACCCGGAGCTGCTTCAAGCGGGTTGGTTTTGCCCATCATATCACGCGCTGTCGAGATGACGTTCTCACCTTCCCATACCATTGCAAAAACAGGTCCGGATGTGATGAATTCAACTAATTCACCGAAGAAAGGCTTGTCCTGATGTTCGCCATAGTGTGTCTTCGCCAGCTCATCAGAAATTTGCATAAGCTTTGCTCCGGCCAGTTTAAATCCTTTGCGCTCAAACCGGCTGACAATGTCACCAACTAAATTGCGCTGAACGCCGTCCGGTTTTACCATTAAGAATGTCTGTTCCATTTTGTGCACCTCTTCTATTATGTATTTTGTTTCGAACAACCGATAAAATTTTACCAGACTTCCGGTTGAATAACAATATGCTTATGAACGTCTTTTGCCAATATACTTCGCAATGGTCTGCAAGGTGTGCTTTGCTATATGGTGCGGAATATCATCAAGCTGCTTCAATGCTTTTTGCAAATAGAGATCACTTATCCGGTAGGACGATGCAATGGCGCCCGTTTGCTTCAATGATTCAATCAGAGGGACCATGGACGCTGGTGTCACGAGTTCCGGATTTGCAAACGTATCACGCAGCTTTCTGTCAAATGACGGGTCCTTCATTGCAATAAGCACCGGCAATGTGACATTTCCCTGTAATAAATCATTCCCTGCAGGCTTACCCAGCTGGTTTTCCGATGCGGTAAAGTCAAGAATGTCATCAATAATTTGATAGGACATTCCGATGTAATAGCCATACCGGAATAATTTAACAGCCCTCTCCTCAGGCACACCAGACGCAATTGCGCCCAGCTTGCAACTTGCCGCAATGAGAAGTGCAGTTTTTCGTTTGATTCTACGCAGGTAATTCCGCAAATTTTGATCCCAGTTATATTTGTCCCTGATTTGTTCAATCTCACCTTTCGCGACTTGTACCATCGTTTTGGAAAGGACGCGATGAGCAGCCGGATTTTCCAGTTTAGTGATGTTCTCCAATGCTCTGGCCAGAATGAAATCACCTGTATACATTGCCGTGCGGTTGCCATATAACGCTTTGATGGTAGGCTTGCCCCGGCGTAATGATGCATCATCTATCACATCATCGTGTACTAGTGATGCCATATGAATCAGCTCCAGTGAAACAGCAGCCGTTTTGACACGTTCTGCATTGTATTCCCCAAGCTGCCCGCACAACAAGACAAAACAGGGCGGATACGTTTTTCCCCCTGCCTGCAGTAACTGTGTGGAAGTTTCGCGTAAAATATCATGTTCGGCCTGGATAGCGTCGGCCAGAGCATGTTCAATCATATCTAATTCTTTTTTTAAATGCCCATATGTTTTCGTCAACTTCATGCATGTCACCTTTTTATCCTGTCTTGACGGATAACCATTTCTTTCGTTCGGAAAGAACATTAAAAAGAAAATGGAACCCGTCAAAATCGGTATGAACATAAGCTTGCTCAGCACGTCCCGATAGAAGGAAGTGCATATACTTACAGAGGGATTGTCCCTTTTTTAACTCCCATATGCATGGCGGCTACTCCACCCGTGTACTGTTTCACTTTAACATGATCAAAGCCTGCTTCATAAAACATTTCTGTTAGTGTCTGTTTATCAGGAAAGCTTTTTGCGGATTCATGCAGCCATGCATACTCCTTGTAACTTTTGCGAATAACTTTCCCAATAAAGGCATGATAAAACGGAAATAAAGATAATAACCTTGCCGAAAGCCAATCATGGTCGGCTGTGAAGTCTCAAGGCACACCACTCTTCCGCCTGGCTTCACAACCCGGTACATTTCCCTTAGCACTGTCATGTAGTCGGGTACATTGCGCAGCCCAAATCCAATGGTAACATAGTCAAACGAACTACTTTCAAATGGGAGCTGCATTGCATTTCCCTGGATAAAAGATAATTGTTTGTATTGCAGTTTATCATTTTTGTATTGGCAACGGACAGCATGTTATCGCTGAAATCCAGACCAATCACTTTACCCGAAGATCCCACCGCTTCAGCTAGAGAAATGGACCAGTCACCGGTTCCACAGCATACATCCAGTGCTGTTGCCCCATTTGGGACATTCATCCGCTTCATAACATCTTTCCGCCATGATTTATGGCGCTGAAAGGAAATGACCGAGTTCATGGTGTCGTAGTGGTCAGATATCTTTTCAAAAACATGATGGACCCGTTCTTCTTTTGATGGATGCTGCATGCCTATTTCCCTTCTTCCGCAATCGATTCATTATCGGATAGTGATTCATTCAGTGTATCCTTTAATTCCGCGCCCAGTCCGGCCAGATGTGCAGGAAACTGTATCAGGTGGTTATTAATTGCTTTTATTTCCCTTTTAAGAAATGATGCAATAGCTTGATGATCCTTATTTGCGATATGGTCATCCCAAATGTCAGAAGACATCACGTTGTTATCACGATCTCTCCTGCATCTTGCAGCAGCCAGTTTTCTGACTGCAAGCCACTCAGCAGCAATGTCACGGATTAGAGTTTCGCCGGTAAAGTCGGCAACTCGTATAATCAGCAGTGATTCCAACTTTTTAATGTGCTGCATAGTTAGAGGAAACATTTTCATTATTCATTTTATAATATAATTGCATCTTTGTCTCATTAATCTCTTTAATGGCTGCTGCCAGTACACCAATAAGCTCAATTTCTTCTACTTCCGAAAGCAGCAGATAATATAAGCTACTGTAGTAATCACCCGCGAGCACAGATAATTGTTTCGATTTCTCTTCATCATCATGTTGCTGGCACTCATTCGTTTCAGGGACTCCGTCATGAATATCCAATGCCATCTGGACAAGCATGGTGGCTATGATATAGTTTTTCTTTTTCGCGTCCGGCAGCGGTGTATTATTGAGAATGGATATCAAAATATATAATTTATCATCATTCAAATAAGGAATTTGTACATGTTTTTCAATCAGTGAATTATGTATTTTCTCATGAATCAGTGCTTTCACACTATTGATTTCTATACTGGATGTCTGCAACACAACCACCCGCACCCTTCCATTGACTCCAAATCATACAGTCATTATAGCATAATATGAGGATGTTCCATAACAAAATTGAGCCGATACACGGAAGAATGCAGCAGTTTATGGCTACTCGTTATTCATCTCTCCATGACTTGTCTGGATGACGGCTTTTCCCCTGACTTTTACAGCAGAAGTATGTTCTGTGAATTGTGCAATCATCACTTCATTCGCATCCAGTTTTTCGGAATGATGAAAACGTGTGTCGCTGCCTCTTGTCAAACCAATTACGTTCACGCCATCTTCTAGCGCCTTAATTACAAAAAAATCATTATTTCCCATTTTCAACACTCCCCCGTTTATTTTGACCAATACCATGGTGGAGAATTTTATCAAAAGGGGCAAAAAGTGAAAAAAGAGCACGTCTACACGTGCCCTTCTGCCCTATGTAAGAAATATTACTGAACACTTTCTTTAAGGGCTTTTCCTGGTTTGAATGCAGGAACTTTACTTGCAGGAATTTTAATTTCTTCCCCTGTCTGCGGATTACGGCCTTTCCGTTCCGAACGTTCACGTACTTCGAAGTTACCGAAGCCGATTAATTGTACTTTTTCACCTTTTTTAAGTGAATCCATGACAGATTCAAAAACTGCATCAACAGCTTTTGTAGCATCCTTTTTGGAAAGTTCGCTTTTTTCTGCAACAGCATCTATCAAGTCTGTTTTATTCATGACATTCACCTCCTCCCAAGAAGTTTCCAAACGGTATAGGAACATCTTGTAATCATACAATCATTTGTTCCCAACTTGTCCATTTTTATACCTAATGCCATCAATTCAATGATGACAAGGCTTATATTAAACGAGATTGAAACAAAATTCAACAATAACCGCTGAATTTATCCATATTTATTTCATATTCAGGCGTCTTTTTCCATTCATTAAAGCCCTTCTGGAATATGATGGGAATAACAGAAGCAGCAAGGGCTCATTTCTGCTACACCGTCTCTATTTAAAGATATACGACATAAACTTGCGGAATCCTGCCTTCATCTGAAAAAATTTAAAAATCATGGAGTTTTTTTAAGCAAAAATAAATAGCAACTATGTATAGCTGCTATAAAATAATTGCTATTAACCCACCTGAACCTTCATTGATAATCCGTTCGAGTGTGTCTTTTAATTTATATCTGGCATTTTCGGGCATCATAGAAATCTTTCCTTGTATGCCTTCTCTCACAATAGAGCTTAATGATCTTCCGAATATGTCAGATTCCCAAATCGACAATGGATCTTCTTCAAAGTCCTGCATGAGGTACCTGACTAATTCCTCACTTTGTTTCTCCGTGCCAATAATAGGCGCAAATTCCGATTCCACATCTACCTTTACCATATGAATGGATGGTGCAATTGCTTTCAGCCGAACACCAAACCTGGATCCTTGGCGGATAATTTCCGGTTCATCCAATTCCATGTCTTCCAATTGTGGGGCTGCGATGCCGTAGCCAGTTTGCTTCACCATCTTCAGTGCACCTGCAACTTGATCATATTCGCGCTTAGCATGAGCGAAATCCTGCATTAACTCAAGCAAATGCTCTTTGCCGCGTATTTCCTCACCAACAATTTCTTTCAGTACCTCGTCATATAGATAGTCCGGAGCATGCAGATCAATCTCTGCTATCCCTTCTCCCATTTCCATGCCGGCAATATTTGCGCTCTCTATATAATCGTATTCGCTGAAATCGCCGACAATACTGTCAACATCCCGAAGCCTTCGAATATTTTTCACCGTTGTCTGAATGGCTTCCTGGTAATCCTGGCGCAGCCAATGATCGTCATGCAGCACCATGACCCAGCTTGGAAGATTGACATTAACCTCCAGTACCGGGAATTCATACAATGCTTCACGCATCACATTATAAACATCATGTTCAGACATTGATTCAACGCTCATTGCCAGGACCGGTATTTCATGTTTTTCCGAAAGTTCCTGACGCAATACTTCCGTTTCATGGCTGGTTGGCCGCGCCGAGTTGACAACCATGATGAATGGCTTGCCGACTTCCTTCATTTCCTCAACAATTTTTCTTCCGGATCTTCGTAGTCTGCACGTTCGATGTCACCAAATGAACCATCCGTTGTAATGACAACACCGATTGTGGAATGTTCCTGAATGACTTTTCTCGTACCGATTTCAGCTGCATCATGAAACGGGATGGGTTCTTCATACCAAGGTGTGTTAATCATTCTTGGTCCGTTCTCATCCTCAAACCCTTTTGCCCCTTCCACTGCATAGCCGACACAATCCACCAGTCGGACATTTACATCGAGACCTTCGTCAACCTGGACAGACACTGCCTGATTTGGAATGAACTTTGGCTCGGTTGTCATAATGGTTCTTCCGGCAGCACTTTGCGGTAATTCGTCATGTGCCCTGTCGCGTTCACCCTCATCAGAAATGTTTGGTAAGATGCCCAGTTCCATGAAACGTTTAATAAAAGTTGACTTTCCGGTCCGGACAGCACCTACGATCCCAAGGTAAATATCTCCATTCGTCCGTTTCGAAATATCTTTGAAAATATCAACTTTCTCCAAGTGATCCCCTCCCGATCTCCTTTTCCTTTTCCATAATCATAAAGAGCCTGCGAAATATTGACATTACAAGTCTATGATGTTGTCCATTCGAAATATGACCTACTAAGGACTAAAAGATTCAAAAAGATATAATCACTCTTAAAGGATGTTTAAAAAGTCCGGTAAAAACGACACTTCGAATTCCATCATTGGCTTGCTTTTCCGTTTTTCGAGGCGCCCGAGACCTTAGCCGACCGGTCCTTTTTATCCTCCTTTTTAAACACGCAATCTTAAAACTATATCAAAAATCCCTTGCAACACAATATATGTCACAAGGGATTGAATATGATTATTTTTAGATTTAACAGAGACTTGGAATACCGGCTCCCCATCCTGAATGGTATAGGGGAGGGAATATGCAGGGACAAAAGGCGTGTTTTCCGCGAGCAAATACCGGATATCGTCTCCTTTCTGATAATCATGTTTGTATTCTTCCAATGCGTGATTTAAATCAATGCGGTAGTCCACATACAGGTTGCCCTTTGTATCCATCACGATTGGCAAGTTTTTCTTTGGAAAAAGGACTTTTCACATGTGGACGTTTATCAAGGCCCAGCTTTTCATAGTCAACCTGGTAAACCCCTTCCGAAATTTCGTTTCCAAATGGCGGATATATGTGCTCATTGCGATACGTTTGCAGTTTCAAGGTTACTTGTCTTATGGCATCAGCAATGCGTAAGTCAATCAATTTCACCCGCGGATTGTCCTCAGGTGTAATGATTGTGTATTGATAAGCGCCGCCGTTTTCATAAGCAGTCGCCGGTATCTCCGACAGCAAATTCTGCTCTTTCAGCGACTGAAAGTCAATTAAGTATTTCCGGAAAATTGGTGTATCGCTAGCTTTTGTTTTAATAGGCAAAAGCCCCTGTGTCTCTTCCTGGTACTGATCTACCGCCTCTTGCACCTTTTCGAGCTGTGATTCATTCGGTTCGCTGTTTTTGGACAATTCACTTTCCGGATAAAGACACCCGCTCAAGAAAGTGACTATAAGCATGAGACAGGCAAGTCGCCTATATGTATGATTGAACATGTGAAACCTCCTACCGCGTTGGTCCGCTAAAAACAATATATATAATGATGACAGCGCCGAACACTAATGACAGATAGGCAAAGATGGATACAATACCTGCCACCCATCCCTTCAGCTTGTACCTGCTGAAGACAATAAGTCCCATGGCCAAAAGCAAAAGCCCCATGCCAATGAACGAAATCCACATATTCAGCATTCCTTCAGACATCTCACTCACCCCTATTCATAACTGTAAACCACGTGTATTATAACATAATTACCCAAAAACAGGCACAAAAAAAAATTCCCGGGAGAAGGGGGCTGTCTTCATCCCGGAATGACTAAATAAATACCCAAAGCAACTCTATCCATGAATGCTTGTGCGATTTAGCTTATGCAAGCATACAGAATAATGTATCCTCACTTGCCCAGATATACTTATTTTTTAAACATATTATTTATCGTCTGCATATCCATTGGCATATTGTTCTTCGTTATTGTCTCTACAATCCTGTCTTCCTTCGACTTGGGTATTGGTTTATCGGCCATTTTCGCTAAGCGCTGAACGAGCTCTCTGACCGTCTTTTCATCTGAAAAATCGGCATTTTTGACAGAATCAGCGACTTTATGAATGTCATTCGGATTTACGTCTGACTGCTTCTGTACCTTATCAAAAAGATCATCCTGAAAGTTACTCACACGCTCGCCTCCTTGCAAAAGTCGTTTCAACATATTATATGCACAGCAGGCGGTTACGTGTTAGTCAGAGCAGTCCGTACGGATGAATGCTGACAAGTCATCCATCTCTTCGCGCTTATTTCGGTTCATTAGCTGATCAACCACATCCCTTGGATTCATATCCTCAAACAGAACCTTATGCAGGCCATTCGTAATCGGCATCTCGATTTGCTGCTGGTGTGCAAACTGACTGGCTGCTTTCGTTGTACGAACACCTTCCACAGCCATTCCCATCTGTTCGAGCACATCTCCAAGCTTGTACCCTTTCCCGAGAAGGTTGCCTGCACGCCAGTTGCGGCTGTGCGTGCTTGTACAGGTAACAATTAGATCACCAACCCCCGGAAGCCCTAAAAAGCTCAGCGGACTGGCACCTAAAGAAGCCCCCAGCCGGGTTATTTCTGCCAGTCCTCTGGTTATTAGCGCCGCCTTTGCGTTATCACCATAACCTAATCCGTCGGAAATACCAGCCCCAAGTGCAATAATGTTTTTTAATGCTCCGCCCAGTTCAATACCTACCATATCCGTGCTTGTATAAACACGGAACGATTCATTAATGAACAAGTCCTGGGCAAAAGCGGCATTCTGCTCATTCACGGAGGATACGGTTACAGTAGTTGGCTGGCGTTCCCCAACTTCTTCTGCATGGCTTGGACCGGAAAGCACAACAATATCATCATAATTATACGCATCCATTTCTTCACTAATCAGCTGTGACACACGTTTAAGTGATTCCGGCTCAATTCCTTTAGTTGCGTGAATGATTGTCGGATGATGGTGAAGCTTATTGCTCAATTCGCTGCAAACTTCACGAATTGCTTTGGTCGGCACAACAATCAAAATGGCCGATACATCAGCAACAGCTTTTTCAAGTTCATAATATGCCTGAATCTGTTTCGGCAGCTTTACCTGTAAATACTTTTCATTCGTGCTGTTTGAATTAATCTCTTCAGCCTGCTGCCTGCGATGGGTCCACAGCCGAACATCATATCCATTGTCTGCCAGCACTATGCTAAGTGCAGTACCCCAGCTGCCGGCACCTAATACAGCTACTTTTTGCAATGCTAGTCCCCCTAAGCGCGTTTTCGGGCAAATATGTTAATCGGTGTTCCTACAAATCCAAAAGCTTCTCTGATTCTGTTTTCCAGGAACCTTTTATATGAAAAGTGCATTAATGCTGGATCATTGACAAATATGACAAAAGATGGCGGTTTAACTGCTACCTGCGTTGCGTAAAGCACTTTCAGACGTCTGCCTTTCAGCGTCGGCACTGGATTTAATGCCAATGAATCCATAATGACATCATTCAAAACATTTGTCGGAATGCGTTTTTGCATGATTCTCACTGGCCGTTTTGATTGCAGGAATCAATGTATGCAGCCGTTTTTTTTTTGTTTTTGCCGACAGAAACACAATCGGTGCATAATCCAGATACTGAAATTGAGAACGAACTTTTTTTCAAATTCCCTCATGGATTTTTCGTCTTTCTCTACCGTGTCCCATTTATTAACGACGAGAATGATGGCCTTTCCAGCTTCATGTGCATAACCGGCAATCTTTTGTCCTGTTCTCTAATACCTGTATCCGCATCAATCAGTGCCAAAACCACATCCGAGCGTTCAATTGCTTTCAATGCACGAAGAACACTATACTTTTCGGCTGCCTCATAAACCTTTCCGCGTTTTCGCATGCCGGCTGTATCAATAATGACGAAATCCTGATCATCTTTATGTAGACGGGTGTCAGTGGCTTCCCTTGTCGTTCCTTCTATATCACTGACAATGACACGGTCTTCATCCAGCAAGGCGTTGACAAGTGAGGATTTCCCCACGTTTGGTCTCCCAATTACGCTGAAATATATTGTGTCTTCGTCATGGCTGTCATCATGTTGTTCAGGAAAGTACCCGACAACTGTATCCAGTAAGTCACCAAGTCCCAGTCCATGTGCTCCTGAAATTGGATGTGGTTCACCAAAACCCAATGCATAATAGTCATATATTGTTTCCCGCATCTCAGGGTTATCTATTTTATTAACCCCCACAACGACAGGCTTATTTGACTTATACAGAATTTTAGCAACTTCTTCGTCCGCTGCCGTCATTCCTTCTTTACCGTTAAGCATGAAAATAATCACATCTGCTTCGTCAATGGCAATTTCAGCCTGATTCCGCATTTGGACAAGCAGTGGTTCGTCACTCATCTCTATTCCACCGGTGTCAATCAAATCAAATGTTGTTGTCAGCCACTCGGCCTCGGCATAAATCCGGTCACGGGTTACACCTGGTGTATCCTCTACAATGGAGATACGCTCCCCCACGAGCCGGTTAAATATAGTTGATTTACCTACATTTGGTCTTCCTACAATCGCTACAACAGATTTCCTCATGAAAGGACATCCTTTCCACTTCTCTGAATCGATACTAAGTACATATTCTAGCAAAAGAACACTTCAACCACAATTATAGTACAAAACTTCTTATTGTGCCTTCTTTTTGACAAACGATCTTGGTTTCAATACAGCACGGTTTACTAATTCCTTTAGTTTTCGCTTCCCTGCTGATAACAAACTCTGACAAATTAAAACAGCAACAAATATAACTGTGCTATCAAGAAAGCGCATATCACCAATCACATCCGGAAATGAATAACTAGCCAGGATAAAACTGTAAAGCCACTCCCCTCCCACCATACCTGACAGACAGCTGACCAGTCTGTTCCAAAAACCTTTTGCAAGCAAGATTGCCAGCAAAAAGGTATGAGCGACTGCGTAGCGAGCTGGGGAAGAAAAAAATTGCAGCGGGGAAGAAAAGTACCAAATATGAATCGCTGTATATCCTAACATGACAATAAAAGAAACGATTAAATGAAAGGCAGTTTTAGGCAGTCTGGCAGAGAGACAGAAGGACATCATCAGCAAAGCGGCAAAACTGAGCGAAAATGTGAACCCGCCAATGGTCAGCTGAAAATTGGCAAGAAGGATCAATATTAATATATACGAAGTCAGAAAGGATCGGCGCTTTCCTTCCGGCATAAAGAATGTGACAATAATACATCCGATCCATGCAAACCAATAAAAATAAGTCCGTCACTCATAAACAACACCTGCCACTACCAGTATGGCAGACTTTTAGCAGCATTAAACATAGAAGCACTTCAGTATTCGCCTTGCAGCGATTTCTGATGTCATAAAAAAGACCCTTTCCATACTGAAAAGGGCCCCTTCATTGGTTCTCTAGGTGCTAGCTTAACATCTGTTATTTATATTTGTTTAATTTGTCTCCGATGAAATCCCCGAGCTGGAATCCCGATTGATCTTCATCTTTTTCATATTGTTTAACTTCAGACGCTTCCTGTTCCTGCTCTAATTCTTTGATACTGAGTGATATCCGTTCGTCTTTCTCACTAACGTCAAGTACTTTCACTTTTACCTGCTGGTCGACTTCAAGTACTTCCTGTGGCGTGCCGATATGCCGATTGGCAATCTGTGATATATGCACCAATCCTTCCACACCAGGAAAGACTTCAACAAAAGCACCGAAATTGACAAGGCGTTTAACAGTGCCTTCAAGGATATCCCCCTGCTTCACGCGCTCTTCAATGTTTGCCCACGGACCTGGCAATGTTTTCTTGTGGGATAGGGAAATACGTTCATTGTCCCTGTCAACAGACAGTACTTCAACTTTAATTGTATCCCCCTCAGTGACAACATCGGAAGCTTTTTCAACATGTTCGTGTGCCAGCTGGGATATATGTACAAGTCCGTCAATTCCGCCGAGGTTCACAAACACACCAAAGTTTGTAAGCCGTTCTACTACACCTTCCAGGACTTGTCCTTCTTCCAGTGACTGAAGCACTTCATGTTTCTTTTCATTCAGTTCATCCTGTACGACATCTTTATGTGACAAAATAACACGGTTTTGCTCCTTGTCCAGGTCAACAATTTTTACACGGAGCGGCTTATTGATATAATCAGAAAAATCATCGACATAATACGTTTCCACTAATGAAGCTGGAATGAAGCCGCGCACACCAACGTCAGCGACGAGGCCGCCTTTTACAATTTCTTTGACCTCTGTTTCGAACACGTCGCCATTATTAAATGTTTCTTCCAGTGACTCCCAGGCTTTCTCGGCATCCACTGCTTTTTTAGACAAGATGACTTCATCGTCTTCCATTCTTTTGACATAAAGATCCATTGTGTCATTTTCCTGTACGATGTCACTTGCCTGTTCGATATGAAGGCTGGATAATTCACTGATAGGAACAATCCCCTCCGTTTTGTAGCCAACATCAACAAGAACTTGTTTCTCTTCCACCTTCACAACAGTCCCTGTAACAACATCGCCTATATTCAACTGCTGCATTTCGTTACTGGATTCACTCATATACTCGCCCTCCTTAAAATACAAACAACAAAATCAAAAAATATCGTATTTATAACTTCTAATAATTATAATTATTTGTCAAGAGATGTATGCTGGGAATTATAATTTTCAATCAGTTTCCTGATTTCCGCCATAATTGCCTCAGCTGCATCTTTTGCTGATGTTCTCGCAACACGGTGCGATTCCATATCCATCGGTTCCCCGTATATAACGGTCAATTTCTTCCCGGGCTTATAAGGTCCGATGATGGCGCATGGGACAATGGCGGCATTTGATCGAAGTGCGAAGAAGCCAGCTCCCGCCATAGGCTTTCCAACTTTCCCTGTTTTGCTCCGGGTCCCTTCCGGAAAAAGGCCAAGCGTTTTTCCCTTCTTCCAGTATTCCCAGCCCTTTGCGCAGTGCATTACGATCTTTCATCCCCCTTTTTACCGGGAATGCGTGAATGCCGTATAGCAATTTACGCAGAAACGCACGTTCAAACAGTTCTCCTTTTGCCATGAAATAAATATCCCTTGGCGATGTTATCCCAACAACAGGGGGATCCAAATTGGAAATGTGGTTCGAGCAAATAATGACCGGACCTTGTTTCGGTACATTTTCTTTTCCAATAACCTGAATGCGGTACAAAGGATAAAAAATGCCTGACACAATGGCTTTAGCGGTTTTGTAAAGACTCATCATCCATCTCTCCTGGTTTCAAGCACCTTACTGACTTCTTCAAGAACAGATGCTGCCACTTGATTAATGGTTAAATCGGTTGTATCCAATTCAATTGCATCATTGGCTTTGACTAGCGGGGCAACCTCCCTCTTTGAGTCAATTTGGTCCCTTTGTTCTATTTCTTCTTTCAGCTTTTCAAAATCGGCTGTAAATCCTTTTTTTACATTTTCATCATAACGCCGTTTTGCCCGCTCTTCAACGGATGCTTTCAAAAAATCTTGACTTCCGCATCCGGAATGACATGGGTTCCAATGTCCCGCCCGTCCATGACGACACTGCGCTTATTCGCGAGTTCCCGCTGCCGCTGTACCATTTCCTTGCGCACGCTCGCGTGTTTTGCGACATGGGATACATTATTTGTCACATACTCAGATCGGATAGCTTCTGTTACATCTTCCCCATCCATCAGAACATGCTGACCACTGTCCCCCTGTTCGAGCTGCATATCCGTTTTTGCCAGGAGATCTGAAATGGCTTGATCGTCATCGGGAGGAATCTGTTCCCGGAGTACTTTCAATGTCAGAGCCCTGTACATGGCACCAGTATCAATATAGATATACGCTAATTCACTGGCAACGAGTTTAGCAACGGTGCTTTTGCCGGCTGCTGCCGGTCCGTCAATTGCAACTGCTAGTTCTTTCGTGTTCATTTCCGTCATTAGCTGTCATTCATTCCTCTCATCTCAATCCTGTATAAGACAATTTTCTAAATGTCATTTGGCAGTTTCTATGTATCCCCTTAATTAAAAGGATAACATACATGCGAATTAAAGTTCTACTCGTAAATCGCGGTACTGCCATAATTCTTTTCTCTTGCAGCAAAACGGAGAGTCATCATTAGCTTTAGGCATAAAAGGGAAGATATTACTCTTCCCTCGGAAATGGATGCGAAATTAATTTCTGTGCCGTCCAGTTTTTCCACCTTTTCTTCCGTTCCGTCCATCGCATTAATGAAGATGCGATATGTCTCGTTTCCAAGAACCCCTAGAAACTCATATACGAGCACTTCTTCGCCTTCATCATTATCAATGACTGCCATATGCTCCTCATGGATTTCCACATCAGGGTTGACTTTCTCTTTCGCTTCTTCAGAAGATAGTTCAGGCTCAGGTATATCCCGCTCTTTATGGTTCATAAAATAGTTCCTGGCCGTCAATCCGAGCAAGTCCCCATTATCAAGGGCAACTTTCACCTCGATAGCATCGGAGTACACCCGGACACCATCCTGGTTGTAAAGAAACGAGTAAACACCAATATTGTCAAACTGATTGCTTTGGAATAAAGCCATATCATCAAAATTATATTGATCAAGATATTTTTGGCTTTTTCCAACCCTTCATTGAGACTAATATTTTTTCACTGACTTTACGGTTAACTAATAATGTCAGTGGATGCCCGCCTTTTGCGGACATATCCATGTAGCCATTTTATTGCCGTTCTGGTACGAGACACTGTAAATCGGCAAATCTGCTCCCTTACCGCTTTCAGTGACTTTCAGATTGCTTTCATTTTTAACATTTAACAATTTCGCGCCCTTTTTGCCGCTTCCTTTTGCTAATCTTCTCACCGCTTAAGTTTTTATATTTATGTTCTTTCGAGGATGTTCCGGTAAGAGCGGAATCAACGTTACTCTCAGCAAATCCTTCCACTTTCTTTTCAACCGTTTTAAACCCATCAACAATCGTGTTATCAGATTGTTCATCCTGGGTGGCCAGTGCCAATTGAACATCCATCCAGCGCAGATCTTCATCCAGAACTGTGTGCTGTACCTTTCTCAGTTCATCTTTTAAATCCCCGGATTGTTTATATAAATTCTCCAGTGTTGCCATTTCCTTGTCGTTCAAAGGCTTTTTGTTTAAGTCTCTGACAGCAGTCTTGTATGTGAACTCCCCTATATTTGATAAAAACTCTTCCGTTTTGTTGAACGGCATCAATGTCAGAGGCAACTGCCCAACATTTGACACGGCTTCTGAAGTAAGCTCCATATTTCAATCATCTGAGGGGAAAGACTTTCTTTAGAATTCATCGCCAGCGCCGTACCTATTTTGTCATGCAGAATATCCATATGGTAAGACAGTTCATGAAATGCCCGCTGATAATTATTTTCAGCCTGAATCAACACAGCATTTTTCTCCTGGTGTTCCTGATAGCCCCAGAACGCGGTGCCGGCAACGCCAAGCGCCAGAACGCCTATCATTATCCATCGTACCATGCTCATTGCTCCTTCCTATTTCGCATAGATATGTTTCCCGATCTTTTTAATTTGCGGCCTGGACCAGATCCAGTCCGATGTTGCTGTGTTCGGGTTAAAGTAGTATAAAGCATTACCTGATGGGTCCCAGCCGTTAATGGCATCAAGAACTGCTTTCCTTGCTGTTTCGTTTGGCTCCAACCATATTTGGCCATCAGCAACGGCAGTAAATGCCCGCGGCTCAAAGATCACTCCTGATACCGTGTTCGGGAATGTCGGGCTTTCGACACGGTTTAAAATAACAGCAGCGACAGCCACCTGCCCAACATATGGTTCTCCTCTTGCTTCCCCATGGACGGCGTTTGCCATCAGCTGAATGTCATTTTGGGAATATCCCTGAGGAACGTTTGCGGCAGTTGGCTCAACATTCGTGTTTTCATCTGCCGTTTCATTGCCTTTGTTCTCATTTGTTTCTGTATTGGTATCGGTATTTTGTTTCGGTTTGGATTGTTTGGATTTATCGACGCCGCCATAGTGTGTAAATTCATTACCT
The DNA here is from genome assembly GCA_001311805.1 of Lentibacillus juripiscarius JCM 12147. Next base: position 15,463 of record BBCA01000012.1, read on the forward strand.
TTTCTTAACTGTTCTTTTACAAAGCCTTCATCATATTCGGAGGCGTCCGCCAATTTCTGTTTTGTTTCAGATCCGGCAAGTCCATCAACATCCAGTCCGAATTCCTCTTGAAAATTACGGAGCGCCCAATACGTTCCCCATCCGAACACACCGTCTATTTTTCCTTTATAAAAACCTACATATTGCAAACGTGCCTGAAGCTCAATCACATCCTCCCCCGTTGCACCATGCTGAATAACCTGTGATGTGAATGCATTCACCGGTTTAGGGGAATAGGATGAATACAGTCCAATAGCCAGTAAACATATCATCATGAACAGGAATAATCTTTTGTGGGTCATCTTAGTTTCCTCCTGATATCCAATATCATGTTGAGCCTATTTTTTTACGAAACAGCCTTTTTATTCATCGGAACCACCAAGCAAAAAAAACCTTTGCATCAGTGATACAAAGGTTTTGAACAGATTCATTATCTATGGCATAATCTTTTTCGCATCCCGGTTGATGGAGATACGCTCGTTTGCATGCTTCACCCGTCGTAAAGCTGCAAACCAAAGACCAATCATAAAAGGGATCAATAACAGGAGCCAGTAACTACTAATGGAAGCGAGGATATAATTGTACGTTCCATGCAGGAAAAAAGGAAGAAGCAGGGCTAATGCTATATTCCACTTTCTATTCCGGACGGCCATTTTCGCTTTCCCGAAATGATACCCCGCCATGACACCAAACAAGGCGTGTGAAGAAACAGGAAATAATGCCCTTGCAAAAGCGTACTCCATTCCATTTGTAAACAAGTACAAAATATTTTCGACAGTCGCAAATCCCAAGCTGATGGACACCCCATAAACAATCCCATCATAGTGTGCATCGAATTCCGTATGATGAAAAATAACGTAAATAAAGATAAACCATTTAAAAAAATTCCTCTGTCAGACCCGATATAAAAATGAATGGATCACATTGCTCTCACCAATATTCTCTGCAGAAAACCCGTATTGGATGAACATGATTGGAAACACCAAAAGAGCACCCAGTATAAATGTTTTCACAATTAATGACAGTGGTTCAGTAAACTTATCTTTCAAGTAAAAAAAGCCAATAACGCAAGTGCAGGAGCTATGGCGGCAGTCAAAACAGCAAGCATCTTCTTAAGCCCTCTTCCCCATTATGTTATAGTTATCGTATCATGGAGCAAGGTGAATGAAAACAGTTATTAGAGGTGATGAACTTGAAAACGATCGCACTTATCCATACCGGCGGGACCATTTCCATGGTTGAAAATAAACAAACAGGAGAAGTGACCACAACAAATAAACATCCGATGACTAATCTGACTGACCAGTACAAATCCATTGCGAATGTAGATGAATATATCCCATTTTCACTGCCCTCGCCGCAGATTACACCAAATCATATGCTGCAGCTGGCAGATAAGATAAATGCCCTTTCCGACAAATACGATGGGTTTGTTATTACACATGGAACGGATACACTGGAGGAAACGGCCTATTTTCTGGATTTGACAACAAATATACGGAAACCAGTCATTATTACCGGCGCTATGCGATCCACCAATGAAATAGGGTCTGATGCGCTATACAATCTGATCAGTTCACTCCGTACAGCCACTAGTCCTGAAGCATGGGACAAAGGCGTATTGGTTGTCATGAACGACGAAATACATACAGCCAGAAATGTGACAAAGACATCCACCAGCAATGTCGCTACTTTCCAAAGCCCACAAAACGGGCCGATCGGTATGATTACAAAAGAGTCCATTATCTTTCACCATACGATTCTTGAACGGCATACACATCCAGTCCACCACATTTCGAAAAATGTGCTGTTGCTAAAAGCGTATTCAGGTATGGACATGGGAATCCTTGATGCTTTGAAACAAGCTGAGCCGGATGGTCTAGTGATCGAAGGACTAGGAGAAGGCAATCTGCCAAAAGACACCCTTACACCACTGGAACAATTTATCGCTGACGGCGTACCAGTAATATTGGTATCCAGGTGTTATCAGGGGATTGTTCAGCCTACATATGGATATGTTGGTGGGGGAAGACAGTTGAAGGAGCTGGGAGTTATTTTTGCCAATGGCTTAACAGGCCCCAAAGCCAGAATTAAACTCCTGATTGCATTAGAAAAAACGAATAACCCTGACATGCTGAAAACATATTCGAAAACGTTTATTGATATAAATGCAGCCCGTCTGCGGAAAGCCACTCCACATATAATTTAAGAGGATTTTGCATTTAAATTAAATAAAAATGGTTAATACCCTGAGCTGCCCGAATACACGTGCAGTTGTACCCGGAGTGGTGAAAGCGAAGTGTGTTCGGGCAGAGGGATCAATAACAGCTAGTATACGAAAACAGCCCTGAAAAAACACCCTTAACAAACATAAACAGGAGAGAACCAGCGGAACGGCCTGACCTCTCCTATTTCCTGTCAGTCAAAAACCAACAGCTAGTTATTATTTTTTCAGCAATTGCCTCAGCTATCAGGCCACCGTGATGGCGTCCATTTTCAATGAAAATTTCATTATTGTTATATCCTGCGGCAACAACGCCCGCCACATAAATACCTTCAACATTTTGTTTCCATCGTTTCATAATCAAAAAATGGCCGTCCGGTTTCCGCATCAATGGCAATACCCATTTCCTTCAGAAAATGATGATCAGGTTTATACCCGGTCATGGCAAACACAAAGTCATTCTCTACTTCTTTTGTTTCTCCGTCCGCGGTATAAATCACTTTATCAGCTGTAACTTGCTGCACGTGCGCATTAAATTCCATGTGGACGGTCCCTTTCCGGACTAATGATTCAAATTCCGGCAGTATCCATGGCTTAATACTTTTGGAATAGTCATCACCGCGGTATAACACGGTAATATTAGCACCGGCTTTATGCAGCTCCAGTGTCGTATCTACAGCTGAGTTTTTGCCGCCGATAACAGCAACATTTTATTGAAGTAGGGGTGTGCTTCCTTAAAGTAATGCATCACTTTTGGAAGTGTTTCACCGGGAATGTCCATTGTATTAGGCTGATCATAATAACCGGTTGCAATAATGACATTTGCAGCAGCGTATTCCTGTTCTTCGCCATTATTTTAACCGTTCTAATGCTAAATTCGCTTCCATCCGAGGTTATATGCTGCACCTTTTCATAGGCATTTATCCGCAAATTTTCCCTTCTGGCAACAGAACGGTAATATGCCAGCGCCTGATTGCGGACTGGTTTTTGTCTTTCCGTTATGAAAGGAATTCCCCCGATTTCAAGCTTTTCACTTGAGCTAAAAAACGTCTGATGGGTCGGGAAATTATAAAGGGTGTTCACTACATTTTCTTTCTCAATGATCAAAGGGGTAATGCCATGTTCCTGAAGTTCGAGGGCACAGGCCATGCCACAAGGGCCTCCGCCCACGATAATCGTATGTTCCTTTTGCATCGTACGCACTTCCTTATTAAAAATCTTTTAGAGATTATTCAAACAGAAAAACCACCATGACGATGGCTTACAGTTCGTCAATCAGCCTTCTAAAAAAGTGAAAAAACTCCTATCCCACTATACATGATAAGAGTTTTTTCGTCACTTTTTTGTTTTGTTCCAATCGGTATATCGGCCTTATATGCAGCTTGAATTATACCCAGCCGCGGAACCGGGCGGCTTCAGCCATCTTCCGGACACCAACCATATATGCCGCAAGCCTCATATCAACTCGTCTTGTTTCAGCAGTATCATAAATATTATTGAATGCTTTTATCAGATTTTCATGTAGTTTTTCATCAATTTCTTCTGCAGTCCAATAGTAGCCCTGATTGTTCTGTACCCACTCAAAATAGGAGACAGTTACACCGCCTGAGGATGCAAGCACATCCGGTACGAGCAGAACTCCGCGATCCGACAGCATTTTGGTTGCTCCAAGTGTGGTAGGTCCGTTTGCAGCTTCAACAACAATGGTTGCTTTTATGTTATCCGCATTTTGTTCAGTGATCTGATTCTCAACCGCTGCGGGAACTAAAATGTCACAGTCCAATTCCAGCAGTTCCTCGTTCGAAATGGTTTCATTGAATAAATTTGTGACCGTCCCAAAACTGTCGCGCCGGTCCAGCAAGTAATCAATATCAAGTCCGTCAGGATCATGCAGTGCACCATAGGCATCCGATATTCCTACCACTTTGCGCCCGCATCGTGCAGGAATTTAGCTAGGAAACTGCCGGCATTTCCGAATCCTTGTACAACAATTCTCGCACCTTTCACATCAATACCCTTTTTCTTGGCAGCTTCGTTGATACAGATTGTAACACCTTTTGCAGTTGCGGATTCTCTGCCATGTGATCCGCCGAGAACAATTGGTTTACCCGTAATGAATCCCGGATTATTAAACTCGTCAATACGGCTGTATTCATCCATCATCCAGGCCATAATTTGTGAGTTTGTAAACACATCCGGAGCAGGGATATCCTTATTCGGGCCGACAATCTGACTGATCGCACGAACGTAGCCACGGCTGAGCCCTTCCAATTCACGGAATGACATTTCACGAGGATCGCAAATGATTCCTCCTTTTCCGCCGCCATATGGCAAGTCAACAATACCGGCTTTCAGGCTCATCCATATTGATAAGGCTTTCACTTCTTTCTCCGTGACGTTCGGATGAAATCGTACCCCGCCTTTTGTTGGTCCAACAGCATCATTGTGCTGTCCCCGATAACCGGTGAAAATCTTGATAGAGCCATCGTCCATCCGAACCGGAATTCGCACTGTCATCATGCGGATTGGATCTTTCATTAATTCAAATACTTCATCAGGGTAACCCAATTTATCCAATGCATTTTTGACAACAGTCCGTGTGGAATGCAACACGTCCATACTTTCATTATTCTCCTTAGCAGAATCTGCTGCGTTATCGGCTACCATGTATTTACCTCCTAGATAATCGAAAAAATATTTTATTATAGCTGTTCTCAGAGATTAGTATACACCTTCATAATAAATATGCAATAAAATAAATCGATTTTCGCGCGGAAAAAAGTCAGGCGTGAAGACGGTTGCGCAATACCCGCTACAACCGCCATTTCCTAGCCATGAAATACAGCCATTACTTTACTGACAGCGGACGAATCCATGATAACTTTCCCATATTCCTTCAGCCTGTGCGAAGTAATGATGCTTGGGAAAGCAAACTCGGACATGATTGCTATCACATCTTCCCTGTCCTTTTGCAGAAGTTCCTCTTCATGCAATAACATATAATAGCGGTCATTCATATGATATATTTGTCCGCCTGTCACCGGCAATGCCGCAAGATAGGCTGAAACTTGAATGATATCTTCAAAGTCATGGAAAGAAAAATTAATTCCTTACTTTCATCCAATGTTACTTTCATTTCAACAAAGTCGTCATCCCATTCCGTCTTCCCTGTTTTTGTGTTACCACAACATGCATTCCCTGTGCCTGCATCAAATGCACTTGAACGAGCAGTACCCCTTCCAGTTCAAAGCCTAATTCAGTACTTGCTTCATACATCATATCGCTGAACAAATTCCGTACATTTGCTGCATCATACCACAGATCCTCTTTCGTAAAACCACGGTCAACCAGATCATCGAACGTCAGGAATATGGTGAATTGGTTGTCGGACACCCGCTCTATACGCATAAAGCATCCCCCTTTTTCATTGCATGTGAATGCTGCTTTCACCCGCATGACAGATTCATTCTGTCATAGCAGCACTGTCTTACTATACTATATGCGGACGAAGCCATTGTTGAACATGATAATTTGTTGCTATGTATTCTGCTGAGACTCCATTTATACCCTTGTCAGTCTCAGAATCCCATTATACAAATGATTGCTATGAATGAAAAGATATCTGATACAGCCTAAACGGGATGGTTCAGGATGGCATGGTGCTGATCCTGGGAGGGAAAAATAGAAATAAATGGCCAGAAGTTGAAAGTTTTTACATAAGCAATAAAGGCGCCAGAAAATGGCACCTTTTTCAAGGGTTAGGAATTTATAGTATTGAGATGCTGTGGGTAGTACCGGTAATCCCACAGGACGTGTAGCTTGGCTGTTTTCTATAAGATTGTTGCTCGCCCGCGGAAAGCGAAGTGTATTCGGGCTGCGGGCTAAATAACAACTACCTACACGAAAAGAGCCTTTGTTATATTACATGTGCTGAATAAGTTCCAAGAGCTCTTCTCCCCACAGATAAAATGCACCACCAAGCAGCACAAGCAATACAATGATGACGGTCAAGAGACGCAAGGATGCCCTGCTCATTTTCAGCCTAATCCCTTTATGATTCCCGGTGCGCACTTCCCGGCGCGGCGGCAGATCTAGTATATCAACCTTCTCCCGTGCTGATTCGCCTATTTCCCCGCTTTCCTCCGTTCGCCGGCTGTCACCTTCTTCATTTGTACCTTCCACTTCATTAAGCAACTCTCGCAAATCCTTAGCCTGGTCATCTTGCTCTCTTGTTTCCAAATGCAACACACCCCACCTCATTTTTGCAAGCGAATAATCAGGCCTAGCACTAAATCAACAGTAAAATGCGCCATTATAACTGCGGCCAGATTTTCCGTAATGACAAATATATAACCAATGTAAAAACTAACAAGCAGAACAGAAATAAACAATACGGGCTTTCTTAAATAGCGAACATGTATCAGTGCAAATAAACAGCTTGCGGCAATGTAGCCGAATGAAGTCTGAATAACGCCGCGGAACAGCAATTCCTCGCTGATAGCCACCGCCAAAGCAATACAAAATATCCCTGGAACCGAACGATTTTTAAATATTCTATCATTCACACCGCCATCATCATAATATTTTTTCGGGAAAATGTACATCAGAAGCAAGTCGGCAATAACAATGATGATGCCTGTCAAGAGACCATAATAAAGAATATCATGCATATCCGCTTCAAATAATTCAAGCCATATGCCCATTCTATCAAAAATAGAATGCTCAGCACGATACCAGTGCCTACAAGGAACAATTGCGTGTATATCAGCTGTTTCAGCAATTCTTTATCGGATAACTGTTTAATCAGTTCACTCTGTTTCGGCATGCTGACCCCGGCGAATATATTTTTAACTTTGCATCCCATGACAAAGCCGGAAATTCCCCGCCTGTCTGCTCCGGTTCCCAGTTTTTGAAAGAAAATCCGCAATTGCTGCAGCATTCGTATAATGGTGGATTAAACGTCTTTTGAAACCCTTTGTAAAGTGACTCACGTAAGCAATTATCCTCCTGTATCCAGCTGACTATTTCATACAATTTACGGTTCTTCAAGGCGGAGCGTCTGCTGATAAGGCTGCTAATTTCCTGAAGTGCTTGTTCCCAGCGGCCATGTCTATGAACAATTCTATTATCCTCTATCATACCATGGGATTCCATCTGATAATGCAAAACCGCCATTGAATTTCGTTTAGCTCAAGCATTGGCAAGAGTTCCTCAGTTGGTGGCAGTTCAGACAGCTGCTGCAGTTTTCCGGCAATCGTTTGCAACTCTCCTTCTTCCGGCAATTCATTCTCGATGATAGAATTGGGAATTGCTTTATCCGCCGGACTATACAGAAGCAAACTGACACTGGATTTTCCATCTCGGCCCGCTCTGCCTATTTCCTGAATAAAAGATTCAATTTGAAGTGGAAAGTGATAATGGAGAATCAGCCGGATGTTGTGTTTATTAATGCCCATTCCAAATGCACTTGTGCAGCAAATAACATCGATTTGGTCATTCATGAACTGCTGTTGAATGGTAATTCTGTCCATTTGATCCATGTCACCGTGATAAAATGCAATACGGTGTGAAGGCACTTGTTCGGAAAGATATGCTGCTGTCTCCTCCGTTTTCCGTTTGCTCGAAAAATAAATCAATGCTGGTACCCGGTATCGTTTTAACAGACGAACGATGATTTCCAATTTCTCTTTGTCACCGGTTACTTCTTTCACCGCGAACGTTATATTGTCCCGATCCATTGGGTATATATGTTTCTTCATGTCAGGCCTGCCCAAGGATCTTGCAATATCACGCTGCACTTCCGGTGTTGCTGTAGCACTCAAGGCCATGACAACGGGATGATTCAATGCTTTTAAAACCTCTTCAAGTCGCAAGTAATCAGGGCGGAATTCATGTCCCCATTGCGAGATGCAATGGGCTTCATCTACAACAAACAGCTTGACATGCATCTGCTGCAATCGATGGATGATTTCATTCTGTTGCAGAAGTTCCGGGGATACATAAATTAATTGGTAATGGTTTAATTCCCGGAAAACACGTTTCTTTTCCAATGGGTTCATAAAACTGTTTAATGCTACTGCAGATTTTATTCCTGCAGCCTTTAGCTGTTTAACCTGGTCTTCCATTAACGAAATAAGCGGTGAGACCACAATCGTTACGCCACCTGTTAATGTTGCAGGCAATTGATAGCATAATGACTTGCCAGAACCCGTCGGCAATATACCCAATACATCGTTTCCGTCCATGGCATCACTGATGATCTCTGCCTGTCCAGACCTGAACGAATCTATGTTAAATTTTTCCCATAGCTGCTGTTTCAGCATACGTATATTCAATTCGGATCCCCACTTTTTGTCTCATTTAAAATCCATCCAGTTGCTGCGCTCAGCATGAAGTGCTCGTTAACTTGGAAATCGTTCTGTGGCAAGTACGAGCCGGATCTGAAAATAACTGATGGATTCACCGACTTCCTGTTTAATATCTTTAATTTATAGGACAAAGTTTTCTGCGCAGCCTTCTCTATTTCCGTCTGTTCAGTGGAATTCACATACTTACTGAGTGGGAACTCGTCGTCATACAAGGCAATTTCAACCAGGTGATCGTAAATGGTGTTCAATTTCAGACGCCGTACCACTGCGATTTCTTCTGCCTCGTATTGTTTGTCCAGCAGGGTTTTGTTTTTTCAGCTGATTTCGATAACCCGGACTCTGTCGGAAGCTCACTTTTGATACGTCCCAGGAGCGGATATAATGGATACTCTTTTTCGATGATTGTCAACATGCGATGTATAAGAGCTGTTTTGTATAAAGGGACATCAAGTCGTTCGATATCATACCGTTCGCCTACCTGAAAACTGCTTAATCCATATTGCTGATAGCCTGTCAGACTATCGGTAAAAATAGATGCCTCTAAATCGGTAAAGTGGCCCAGAATTTGATACAGTTCTTTGTATAGCCCATTCAGATATGTATCCTGTTCCTTTCGATATCGGTAAAACGCTTGTTTCACCCAGTCTGTTACAACGGGTTTATCAACAACTGGGATAAAATTCAGGTTGCCCATCCTACTGTTTGTTAGTGTCTGAATAAGCAGCAGCAATCGTTCCAGAAAAACAGGAGCTAAACGGCAATAATGAAGTCCATTGAAATATCGAAGCGGCAGTTTTTTCCTTCTGTTTATCCATCCAGCTGGAAGCTTCCTGGGTTGGGACTGCGGCCGATTCACTCCTTAATGGAAGATAGCCATTTTTTTCAAGTTTCTGTATACGCTCGTCAAAACTCCGCTTTCGAAGTGTTGGATATATACCGTAAAATTGTTCCAATTGATAAAGATGCGCATCCTGTACCGTTTGGATGGAACGTTTCCCCTTAAGCAGGTGAAAAACGGCGGATATGCTTCGCCCGGCCTGAAATCGTGCGCAGCATGTCAGTATGATCGTATCAAAGAACATGGCCAGTCCCCTCTTTTCAGCATTTTTTCCGTGAAATGCTCTCTATTTATTTTAACATGTTATACACTGGTTGAAATGTTTAAGAGCCCGTTTTACAATAAATTATAGAGGTTGTTCAAAAAGTGCCCTTTTTATCCTCCTTTTGAACACGATTTATAGTTAGATGATAGTCTAGGGCAGTAAAGGGATGAGATAGATGCCTAAATTTACGATAGTCGATCAGGAAACTTGCATCGCTTGTGGGGCGTGTGGGGTTAGCGCGCCTGAGCTTTATGATTACAATGATGAGGCGCTTGCTTACACAGTTGCTGATGATAATCATGGGACAACTGCAGTCCCCGAAGATTTTCAGGATGATATGCTGGATGCATTTGAAGGCTGTCCAACTGATTCCATTAAAGTTGCAGACAGTCCTTTCGATGGGAATCCACTTAAATTTGAGGATGACTGAAGAGAAAGCCGATATTTTATCTTTAACACATTTATTGAATAAATCAACAAAAGCGTTCTTAGTGGATTCGACCGATAAGAACGCTTTTTGTTTATCAAGCAGCAGGGGTGATTGGGTTTGCTCCTGGAGGGACACTCAATGGACTGGTCAAATCATATGGACCGACCTGCTTCTGCCCCGTATTCAGAAACATGACTTGATCATACCCGAAATTTTTTAGCCGTCATTAGAATAGCGTCAATCATAGTGACCAAATCTTGACCGTGCGGCACTGTATTGCCGGGGTCAAAGGAAATACGGAGCTCCCGGCCTTCATCACTGACGGAGAGTTCGGCCGATTCCGGTACTGTCCTGGAAACATGGAACGCTTCCTCATCCTTTTTCATTTCCGCTATAGCTGTTTGGAAATCAGCCTGCTCATCAATTGGTATTTCAATCAGGAATTTTCTGCTTCCTTCTTCCGACTGATAGGTTTTATAAACATTTTTTCCGGGTTTTTAATGGTAGCTGCTGGACAGTTCCAATTTTACCCAGACTTATTTCTTTGTTAAATACGACTTTTTCTACTTGATAAGGCCGGAACATGCTTGCGAGCAGTTTTTGCAGCATATTAGGCCCACTGGATCCCTCTTCAGCAATAGGAAATTTTTCCGGAAAGTCTGCTTTCACCTGCTGATTGGCTTCATCCAGCTGGAATGTTGTGTCACCGAATACATAGCTGCTGGTTCCCCATCTGTCTTCCTGCAAATGCCGTCCTAATTCATTCAGATAGTCATTTTTATCTGCTGTATCAGGAACAACAAGAGATAGAGGGATGACATATTGTCCCTGAAGATCGGCAACAGCACCATGAATGACAGATGGCTCGTTATCTGCTGAGTGCATGACAAGGGATTCCGGCGCCTTATCCTGCTGGGAATACGTGTGAGGAGTTTCTTCATTTTCAGCGGTATCCTTCATGACGTTCGCATTGTCATCTTCTTTACCGGTAATGGCCCGATCCAGTGCATGATTGGCGTCTTCCCCCGCATTCTGTATCACTCCATCATTCAGCATCAGTGGAACCAGTATAAGGACAAGCCCAAGTGCCATTACACTTGCCAGAACAGGCATCAAAGCAAACCGTTTCTCTTTGTTCCGGCCATGAACGTGACGACGTTTAGAGGAGATACGCTGAAACAAAGCATCTTTATCCAGATTGTCGTGGATTCTTGGCATCTGTTTCAATGTTTCTTTCAGCTGTTCTTCACTATTGTTCCATTTTTCATTATGCATCTCCTCCTTCCTGCTGTTCTGCATTCATATAGTTACGCAGCTGCTTCAGTCCGCGGTGCTGTGTCGTTTTTACTTTACTGACACTGAAATTCAATATCTCCGCTGTTTCCTGGATGCTGAACGCCTGCAAGTAACGCAGCAGGAGAACGCTTTTCTGATCGGGTGTACATTTATCCAAGTAATAGTACACTGTTTGGATCATGTCATTCTGAACGGCAATTTCATCAGGAAGTGCATGTTGATCTGGAATGAATTGACCCTTCTCATGCCAGTCAAAAAACTCCAGAATCCGTTTTCGCTTCCTTTTTTGTTTACGAAAATAATCAATCGTAATATGCCGGGCTATAGAAAAGAGCCAAGTTTTCTCGCTGCTATCTCCTTTAAACGAACCATAGGACTGCATTACTTTAATATATACGTCCTGAACGAGGTCTTCACATGTCTGTTTATCCTTCACCATATAAAAATAAACTGGTATAAATCATCGTGGTAATTCTCGTAGAAATGCTCGAAAATGGAATCCATCCCAATCCCCCGTTCATCTCAATAGTCGTCCGCAGCCACTGGTACGTTACACTTATTTTAACTATAGTACAAAAATACCAACCTGTTTCAGTTGGTATTTTGTAATGAAAAACGATTTTGGCATACTTTGTAAAAAAATAAGATATCATTGGATAAAGCAGAATAATAAAGATACCGTTCCCAATTGCATGGTTTGTGTCAAATATAAGTCCGCTTAAGTAATACGGCAGAAAGCTCCCGGAAATCGAATAGGCTGTAAGTGAAATAATGAATCCATATAAATAGCCACTGAATACAGCAAACAATACAATAACGTAAATGGGCACTCTTCTCGGGTACTTACCGATCAGGCCGCTGATAAGCCCAATTAAAGCCCAGGAAACAACCTGCCAGATGGTCCAGATGCCCATCCCCAGCAACATATTGGAAAGAAATGTTGTTAATAGCGCCAACAGGATGGCTGCCACCGGACCGAGAAGCAAACCGCAAATGATAACCAATGAAGTGACCGGCTGCACATTCGGCAGAAACGCAAAAGCACTTCTCCCAACAACAGCAAGTGCAGCCAAAAGGGCCAGTAATGTCAGCTTATAGGTGCTCATTTGTTTATTATTCATAAGAATGCAAATCGAAGTTCACTTCATCGCCCGGTGACAACTCATAGGACGATGCGCCGACATTGGCCATTTCGCCATTCACTGTAAACATCCATGCTTTCTCTTCCCCTTCTTTCGGGGCCACACGTTCAATTGAGGTAATGAATTTGCCATCCTGCTCTGTTTCCACATAGAAGTTTTCTTTCAGGACGTCCATCAATATGGCGCCTTCTTCAACTTCGATTTCTTTTTCGTGGATGTATTCTCCCCCGTTATCTTTGGTTATCGTAATGGTGACGGTGTCTTCGCTTTGCTCCTCTGTATTTTCATTTTCTTCTGCCTGCTGGGTCTGATTGCCAGTCTGGGACTGCTGTTCTTCATCAGCTCCACAGCCGGCAATAAAGCCCGCAATTAAAAGCATGGACGCAAAACGCAATAACCATTTGTTCATTTTCCATTCCTCCTGTTTTGTTTGGTAGAGCACATGCAGAAAAGAAAACCGTGTTTATGCTTCGCTGCTGGATTAAGGCCTGTTTGGAAGACTTGGTACCGATATATTTTTTACAAAAAGCTACCCCCTTCTGAGGATAGCTTCGGCAGACAATCGAAACATACATCACCATATGTTCCCGGTTGTCCCAATCACTCAAGTCCTCGGAGCATGGAAACATTCAATGGTGGCAGGTCTACTGACTTGTGATTCAAACCTACTTCAGGCCCTTCCCGCATGAATCAATCATACAGTGGCTATTGCCTGTTTTGTATGTCACTTACAGTTGCGAGGACAGTTCCAGACTTTCACTGGATTCCCTTTTAAGAGGTTGTTCAAAAGTCCGGTAAAAAGGCCTCGAAATACTCGGACCCCTTTTATCCTTTTTTGAACACGCACTTTAAAACACCACTATTTAAAACAGCTATTCAATTCCGACATCATCATATCACAAAATTCGCTGTCGAACCAGTATCTTTTCCAGTAATTGCACTATTGCCCGGGCTGCTGCGGCACGTTAAGTGCAAAAAGTTGTGCCTTCATTCATTCTGCTTCTGACAGTAATGGTGCCGTCATGGGCTTCGACAATATTTTTGGCAATCGCCAGCCCGAGTCCGGTCCCTTTTTTCTTTCCATTCCGTGTCCGGGACTTATCATCCTTGTAAAACCGTTCAAACACAAATGGTATGTCATCTTCCGGGATACCGGCACCATTGTCCTCAATAGACACATGGAAACTGGATTCCGTATTCTCCACAGTGACAGTGACAAAGCCATTTTCCCCGGTATGGCGGATTGCATTATCAATTAAATTGGTAAACACTTGCTCCATTCGGTCCGGGTCCATTTCAACCGTTTCTCTTTCCAGTTGTTTCTCCAGACTTAGTGTCACATTATTTTCTTCTGCCAGGCCTTTAAATTTCTTTAAAATACGATCTGCATAGGCATTGACATCAACAGATTCCTTGTTCAGCTGATTGTGACCGGCTTCCATCCGGGCTAGGTCAAGCAATTCATTGACAAGCCGGCCCATTCGCTTCGATTCCTCAAGGATAATCTGTGCCAGTTCATTTTTTCTTCTTTCGATTCTGCAACGCCATCAACGATTGCCTCGCTGTATCCCTGGAGCATGGATATAGGTGTCCTTAGTTCATGGGACACATTGGCAATGAAATCTTCCCGCAATTTATCGGACCGTCTTTCCTCCGTCATGTCCCGGAGTACTGCGACAGCCCCCCGGACATAGGACTGATCATATAGGGGAGTCATAATCATTACCCATGTGCGCCCCTGTGTCGTGATTTCCTGAAGTGCTTCATTTTCATCATGAATAACACTTTGCAGCAGCTTATTCAACGGTTCCGGGGCCCTTGGACTATCTTGTTTCTTCTCCAGACCGTTCTCATAATATAAGTTTTCAATAAACATGTCAGCAGGTGGGTTCGTTATTAACATATCTCCATTGCGGTTAAGCGTAATGACCCCATCAGCCATCGAACTGACAATGCTGGAAAACTGTTCTTTTTCCTGTCTTAGCGCATTAATATGAAATTTGAGCTGTCTGCCCATCCGGTTGAATGCCATTGCCAATTCACCAATTTCATCATGGGTGAGTATCGGGACTTTCGTGTTGAACTCCCCCCTTGTGAGATCAATTGCCGCCTCTCGCATTTTAATCAATGGAGATGTAATTCTCGTAGAAAGAAAAAAGCAAAGATGGTCGTGAGAACAATGGCAATCCCGGCGGCTAGCAGAATAATTTTGGTTGTTTCATTTTTCGTCTCGTTCACAATATCCAATGACTGATAAATAAATACGGCACCATCCTGACCAACAATTGGCGTGCCAACTATCATTGCTTTGATATTTGTATCAGGGAGTATGGTTTGTTTTCTCACATTCTCCTCGTCTACGAATACACTCTTCAGTTCTTTGTCATTCCGCAGCCATTCAGAGTCAAGTTTGTTCAAATCACTGTCCGAGCTATCTGATGTCCAGAATGTCCCGTCTCCAAAAATGACAGAAACCCGGCTTAAGGGGTCTTTCACCAATTCAGCGTTGTCCAGTGCCAGTTCACGGTCATCGTATTGTTCAGCCATTCTTGATACTTTTTGTGCGGTTTGCATCATATCTTTTTCCGCCTGGCTGACATGAAAGTTCTCAAAAAACTCCAGTAATAACACGGTTAAGATAAATAGTACAAAAGAAACTAGCAATAAGATAGTTATTGCTAGTTTACCTACAACACTGCGCCAGAACATTATGCATCATCCACCTCAAACTTGTAACCGACGCCCCAAACCGTCACAATCATATTGGCAGCTTCTTTTGAGACCTTTGTCAGTTTTTCGCGCAGGCGCTTTACGTGTGTATCAACTGTACGCAAATCTCCAAAGAATTCATATTCCCAAACTTCTTTGAGCAATACTTCCCGGCTGAATACTTTGTCTGGTTCTTCGGCAAGAAAACACAAAAGCTCATATTCTTTAGGCGTCAGACTCACTTCATTCCCGTCAGCTGTCACTCGGTGTGCATCATAATCAATAGTCAGGTGTGGAAATACAATGAGATTTTTGGTAGGTGTTTCCGCCTCATTATAATCATGGGATGAAACCCGTCTCAGAATGGCTTTCACACGAAGTACCACTTCTCTTGGACTGAAAGGTTTCACAATATAATCATCACTTCCTACCTCGAATCCCTGTACACGATCAGATTCTTCCCCTTTTGCTGTAAGCATGATGATCGGTGTTGTTTTCTCTTTGCGCAATTCCTTTGCCACTTCAATGCCATCCATTCCAGGCATCATGATATCAAGCAAGATAACTTCATAATCATTCGTTTTTGCAAATTCTAATGCTTCCGTCCCATCAGCCGCTTCTTCCACGATAAAATCTTCTTTTTCCAGATACATTCTTACAAGGCGGCGAATCCTGTCTTCATCATCGACAACCAATATTTTTGCATTCGTCTCCATGCAAATCCCCCCCACTATTGAAAATATGACATCAGCCTTAAACCAAGCCGATTGCTAACTATTTGCCACCAAGTGTTATGCGTAGGAATGAAGTCCTGCCAATAGCAGGTTGACTGCAATCAGGTTAAACATGATGATCGCAAATCCTCCTGCGGCAAGCCATGCAGATTTCTCTCCATGCCATCCGCGTGAAAGGCGCAAATGTAAGAATGCAGCATAAAAGAACCAAGTAACCAGGGCCCATACTTCTTTAGGGTCCCATCCCCAGAACCTGTCCCAGGCAATCTGTGCCCAAATGGCGGCAAAGATCAGACCACCAAGTGTGAATACTGGAAATCCAATAGCAACGGCTCTGTACGATATCTCATCAAGCATGTCCGGTTTTGCTTTTTTGAGAAATGGCTGAATAGCAGCTCCTACACGTTTGCGCAGGATTAATCTGGCCAGACCATATAAAATTAATCCAGTCAGTACGGACCAGATAAGCGTGTTAAACTTCCTTGCCGCATCGACACCTTTCATCCATCCTGGAGCCTCGAACAAGGCACCCATCCGATCACCTGTCAGCAGTTCGCCTTTATTTGGTCCGGCGATTGGCGGCAAATGATAATCAGTTGTTACAGTTTCTCCGTTAAAGGAATACTCGAATTCGGCAGAATATCCAGCTGCATTAAAACGCAACAGAAATAATGCTGAACCCAGCAAAGATAAATAGAGAAAGCAGTATAACCTCAAGCCATGTCGTCCGCTTGCTGCTGACGGACTGATCCACTTGTCTGATTAAGTAAATTAGTCCTGCCACGAAACTGATGGATAAAATGGCCTCGCCCAGTGAAACGGTCGTTACGTGGATGTAAAGCCAGTGACTCTGGAGCGATGGAACAAGTGGTGCAATTTCAGTTGGGAACATGCTTGCAAAGGCGATAACAATAATTGCTATTGGAAGTGCAAACAAGCCCAAAATATTCAATCTATAGATGAAATAGATGATGATAAATGCAAAAACAAGTCCCATCCCGAAAAATGTCATAAATTCAAACAAGTTACTGACGGGAGCATGCCCGCTTGCTATCCATCTCGTAATAAAGTAGACAATCTGCGCGAGAAATCCAATGATGGTAATGGTAATCCCGATTTTCCCGCTGATACCCGCCTTCGAATCCTCTTTTTTCCTTTAATGGTTGCACCAAAGAAAAGGGTGGCAACCAAATAAAGGATAAACGCCGTGTAAAGCATCGTGCTGCTTGTGTTTATTAACGAATCCATACAAATATCCTCCTCCACATCCGCCTGAATGATTATTCCAGCTCTTGCTGATCGTCAACCATGTTTACATTCGTATCGGCTATGATGTGTTCAATATCTTTTTTCAGGCCGAACCAGTTTTGTTGGTATGACCTGCAATCATCAGACCTTCTCCGTTTGGATGCAGCCAGATTCTGCGATGCTGCCAGTACATTCCTTGTATAACACCTATCATAAAAATAGCTGCACCAATGATGAACAGTGGCAAAGTATGATCACGTCTGACAGTTAGTCCGCTGGCATACCGGGTTTCAAAGTCCTGGATACCCAATTTGTAGTCATTCTCACCAGTCGCATCAACATTTTGCCGATACCGACAAAGCTCATTTCAGGTTCTTCATTGCCGGGAGGATGAACTGTAAAAACAAATGCCGGGTTTCTTGGGAAATTTGTCTTGGACGCCGGCTCGCCATTGTCCAGTTCATAATCCGGATAGTATTGACTGACAACAACCTGGAATCCATTGTCTAACTTGTATTCCTCTTTAGGATCTGTCAAGTCAATCGTAAAAGAGCCGAGAGCCTGTTCATCAGGGTCGTCTGTTTCATGAACCTTAAAACTCATACTATTGAATTCATTTTGCTGATAGCCTGCCTGGTAAAGCGTGTAACCGTCAAATTCAGCGGATGATTCATCCGTATTTCGTCTTCTTTTACTTTCTCAAGCTTTGGATCGGCACCTGCCACACTTTCCCCAGTTTCCTTATAAATAACAGCGTTTGTCTGATAATTTTTAGCTACTTGTCCCTCTTGCTCAATTGCTTCTTGGAATTTTTCATCGTCCTTATCATACGTTTCCAAAATGAATTGTTTATTTTTGATGTGATATTCCCCTTCTGTTCCAGGGATGACAGTCTGTTCACCTTCCCTGACCCAGACATACTCGTCGAGATACATAAAGGGCGTAAAACGCAGCAGTGCTGCAATCAGGACGATAATAAGACCAATATGGTTCACGTATGGTCCCCAGCGGGAAAAACGCCCTTTTTCCGCTAGTACATGCCCATTTTCTTCGCGCACTTTATAGCGCTGTTTCCGCAGCCCGGAAATCATTTTGTCTTTTTCACTTGCGGTTACATGTTCCGTTTCACTAAAGAGACGCTGCCGTTTGAGGAAAGTAGTATGCCGTTTCGGTTTTTGCATTTTCAGGGCCTTTGTAGAGCGGGACGAAACGATCGATGCTGCAGATGACCAATGAAATACCGATAAGTGCAATCAACAGCATGTACCACCATAAACCGTACAAGTTATGGAAGCCAAGCTGATAGTAAATTTGCCCGAGCATTCCATACTGTGCTTCGTAAAAAACAGACGGATCCCTGGAAACGGCATCGGCCGGTATGTATTGCTCCTGCGGGAAGATGGTACCTATGGCCGAAGCCACCAAGGCCAGTACAATAAGCCAGACCCCTACCTTGACGGATGAGAAAAAGTTCCATATTTTATCAACAATTGATTTGTTGTATGTCTGCGATCGACGGGCACTTCCATCATAGCGCATATTAAGAAGTTTGCGCTGATCGTTTCCGTCAATATGCTGGTTGCCTTCCACCGGTTTGCCGCATGCTTCGCAAAGGACTGTCCCCTCCGGATTGACATGGCCACACTCACATTTTATTTTTTCCATTCAAATCCCTCACAATTGATGCATTCATTTACTGTTCAGGCTGTATCTGCTGTAAATACCCCTCTATTTTATCAAGTGTCAGCCCGCCTTCTACCATTCAACAATTTCCCCATCAGGATCAATGAAAAACGTGGTCGGAAGCGGTCCGACGTGATAACTCTCCCTTACTTCTTTGTTGGAGTCATATGGAACAGGGAATGTTAAATCATACTTATTGATGAATTTCTCTACAACAAACTTTGTCGTGTCAAGGTTGACAGCAATAATTTCAATACCCTTTTCCTTATACTCGGGGTAAAGGGACTGCATGTATGGCATCTCTTTTTCACAGGGTTTACACCACGTGCCCCAGAAATTGAGCATGACGCCCTTTCCCTCGAAGTCACTCAGCCTGACGGTATCAAGCTCATTATTTTCATTAATTTGCTGGAGTTTGAAATCGGGTGCTTGTGTGCCGACGCTGACATCTGTTTTATCTTTATTGAAATTGGATATCAACGCATATATCACAGCAACCAGCAGAACAGCCAAAATAATCGACCTGAATATCAAGCGATTTCTTTTTTTTATTTTTTTAGATGCTTTTGCCTTTTCAACGTCCATAGTCATTCACTCCCGATGTTATTGTATCATGGAAATACAGCGACAAATTTGTCTATTGTTTAACAATTTTATCGGTCGCTAAATGACGCATTTGCTTGACCTCATGTGGTGTGAGCGGTCGGCAGTCACCGGATTTCATTCCTTGCAAATGAAGAGCCCCATATTTTTCCCGTTTCAGTTTTGTAACCGGGTACCCGATTTCGTCCATCATTCGGCGGATATGTCTGTTTTTCCTTCATGAAGTGTTATTTCGAGAATGGTAGTATTTTTTTTTTCTTGTCCACTTCAAGTATTTTTATAGTTGACTGCTTTTAATAAGTCATTTTCGGAACGGACTCCCTTTTTCATTTGCAAAAGTTCTTTCTTGGATGGAATTCCTTTCAGCTTTGCCACGTATGTTTTATCAATCTCATATTTCGGATGCATTAACTGGTTGGCAAATTCCCCATCGTTCGTCAAGAGAAGGATGCCTGATGTATCATAATCAAGTCTGCCAATCGGATAAATACGTTCCTTGACCTCCCCAAGATAATCGGTTACTACTTTTCTGCCTTTATCGTCTTTCAAACTGGAAATAACGCCTCTTGGTTTATAAAGAAGATAGTATACAGGCTCTTCCTTTTCGAGGCGAACACCATCGACTTCAATCTCATCCCGCGGGGACACTTTGGTACCTAGTTCCATTACCACTTTTTGTTGACTTTCACTTTTCCGTCAACAATCAGTTTCTCCGCTTTTCTCCGCGATGTCACACCGCTTTGTGCAATTACTTTCTGCAGCCGTTCTTTCGTGCTTGTCATTATATCACCGTTCTCTCTAATTGTTTCAACCATAATAATAGCGTTAACCATATGTTAACGCCAGTTGCAGGGATTATCCAAATAATAGGGTTACAATTATGATTGAAGCAATTATACCAACCAAGTCGGCGAGCAGTCCAACTTTTAATGCGTAGTTCATTTTTCGGATTCCAACTGCCCCGAAATAAACAGTTAAAATATACAGTGTTGTATCGGTGCTTCCCTGCATCGTTGAAGCAAGCCTGCCAATAAATGAATCTGGTCCGTGCGTGC
Organism: Lentibacillus juripiscarius JCM 12147; assembly: GCA_001311805.1. Next base: position 36,097 of record BBCA01000012.1, read on the forward strand.
CTATCATCTCTGTGGTCATCCCTAATGCAGCTGTTCCCGAAATAGGCCGCACCAGTGCCAAAGGGATGATGTCCGGTGGTATTCCAATCGCAGTCAAAAAGGGAGAGATTAGCTGTATAAATGCTTCCAGTGCACCGGAACTTCGTAATATGGAAATAGCCACGATCATCCCAACCAAAAAGGGAGAAGTGAAAATGCCATCCTGACACCGTCTTTTCCCCCTTCTACAAACATCTCGTAAGCAGGCACGCGTTTCCACGTTGACACAATAAGAACAATCGCAATGAAACATGGAATCAGCCAAGTGCTGATTGTTGTGATAATACCCATCATCATTTCCTCCTGAGGCTTCTGTAATAAAATAGACGGTCAATCAGCAGTGCACTGATAGAAGAAATGAGCGTCGCAATGATGGTTGTACCAACGATTTCCGTAGGGGACACCGAATCATACTGCATCCGGATGGAGATGACAGTCGTTGGTATGATGGTCAGGCTCGATGTATTCAACGCCAAAAATGTAATCATCGACCTGGAAGCTTCATCCGAACCGCTCAGTTCTTTCATCTGCTCCATCGCTTTAATGCCCATGGGAGTTGCCGCATTTCCAAGACCAAATATGTTCGCTGTAATGTTTGACAGAATATAGCCAATAGCTGGATGATCCTTCGGTATATCGGGAAATATTCTAAAAATAAGCGGTCTGAACAGCTTCGAAAGAAATTCCAAAATACCAGCATGTTCAGCAACTTTCATGATTCCAAGCCAAAAACCAATATGCTGATCAGACCGATTGATAATGTCACCGCCTCTTCTGCACTCTCAAACAGCGCTTCATTGACCTCGTCCATGGTTCCATTAAACATAGCATAGACGATACCAATAATGGCCATCATTGCCCATATAATATTAACCATCGGCATTCATCCCGACAATCTGCTGGTAAACGGAAACGATATCAGCGAAAAACGATGCGGTCGGTCCGCGTTCAGCATATATAGGTGTCTCCGCAACTGGAACATTATCTGCGAAAAAACGGTCTTCCCTATGACATCCGAACGCTGGGAATCCTCGCGAATAAAAGTCTTTTTGTCTAGTTGCGGCTGCTGATTTTCACGCAGCGGGATCTTTATATCGTTATGCAAATAGCCAATAACCTGATCACTGCTGCCCTCCAGCCGGTAACGGTTCTGACCTTCCTCAGCGATGGTAGTCATGTCATAGTTTTTAAATCCCCACTCAAACAGCCCGGTATGGTCACGCCAGTCATCAGGTGCATTCAGCGTGACGGCAATCAGTTCCATGCCATCCTTTTCCGCAACAGTGACCAATGTTCTGCCGGCAGTGCTTGTGTAGCCGGTTTTCCCGCCAATGGTGTGCTGGTAAAGCGAGGTAAGTAACTTATGTTTGTTGCGCCAGACATAGTCGCCATCTTCCGCCTTATAAATCTTCGTTTCTGTTACTTGTCTGAACACTTCATTATCCATGGCATAACACATCAGAAGCGCCATATCATAAGCGGTGGAATAATGATTGTCAGCATCAAGCCCATGCGGATTAGCAAAGGAAGTATTCGTCATCCCAAGCCACTTTGCTTTTTTATTCATTAGATGAACAAAACCCTCTACACTCCCACCTACGTGTTCACTTATCGCGACAGCTGCGTCATTACCGGAACGCAGCATTAAACCGTACACAAGATCTTTTAGTTTGATTTTTTCACCTTTTTCCAGGTAAATAGATGACCCGATCGCATGAATAGCCCGGTCACTTACCGTCACCGTTTCATTCATTTTCCCTGACTCAATAGCAACGATGGCAGTCATAATCTTCGTAATGCTTGCAATAGGCCGCTGTTCATGTGCTTGCTTATTGTATAGCACCCTTCCTGAAGATTGTTCCATTAAAACAGCATTATTCGCCGACACTCCGGGCTTTGCTTGTCCAACAGACGGATACACCAGAATGCTGACGAGAAAACAGACAATCATCAATACGGCATAACCACGCATAACTCTTCCCCCTGCAGATGTGTTATCCTTACAGTTTATGCGCCTGGAACAAAACATATGACTGAAATTGGACAGCTCTGATACAAAACAAAAATCCTTACACAAAGTAAGGATGGGAGGATAGTATATCCAGTTATTCGTCAGCTTGCTCATAAAAGTTCTCAAAAACAAATCTGCTTCTTGTTCAATCTCCTGTTCATTGATATCTTCCGGAAGCGGTGGGAGTTCGTCCAGCGACGTTAACCCAAAATAAGTCAGAAAGTCTTTTGTTGTAGCGAACAGGATCGGACGGCCCGCCCCCTCTTTTCTGCCAGCTTCCTCGATCAGTGCTCTAGTCATTAATGTCTGTACCGGCCGATCACTTTTGACGCCGCGTATTTCCTCAATTTCCGTCCTTGTTATTGGTTGCTGATAAGCAATAATGGCTAATGTTTCCAAGGCAGCCTGCGACATTTTTGTGGACTGTGGGGTCTCTAGAAGTTTTTTTGAAATAATTGCTGTACTCCGGCTTTGTAGTTAAATAGAAAGCATTATGGGACCGCATGAGCAATATCCCACGGTCCGTGTTTTCATAATCGTACTCTAATTCTTCCAGGACATGTTTTACTGCCTCGTCCGTTATATCGAGTACTCCTGCAAGCTGTCGGACCGTTACCCCTTCATCGCCACTTGCGAACAGCAGCCCCTCTGTTATAGCTTTTAATGCGTTCATTTCCACGATTAATCCCCCCAGATTATTGAAAACATATAATTCACCAAAATGCTGTTCCTGCCGGCAGGTCACTTCATTATTTTTCATGAGCTCCAGAATTGCCATGAATGTAACCACAATATGGGATCGCGACGGATAGACAAATAGTTGGTCGAATGCAATCCCTTCCCTGCTTTGTTTTACCGCATACAGTACTTCTGTCATGCGCTCCTTAAGTGGTATCTCCCCACTTTTGACTCTCGTATCCAAAGGTTTATTCCATTTATGACGATCTGTCATCCGCTTCAGGGCGTCGATCATGTCATAAATGGACAAATCCCCTTTCTGCACCGGCCTGCTTATTTCTGTATGAGAAAGCTTGATGGGTGGTCTTGTGAATGTCTGATTGGCTTCTGATTCTTTTTCTTTTAGCTCGTGTGCAGCCTCTTTATATTTACGGTATTCAATCAGACGCTGCACCAGCTCTTCACGGGGGTCTTCCATATAGTCCTCATCAGGCTCTTCCACTTCCTGTTTCGGTATAAGCATCTTGCTCTTAAGCTCCAGCAATGTCGCAGCCATCACAAGGTATTCACTAGCAATATTTAGCTCAAGCTGCTGCATGGTATGGATGTACTGCATATACTGTTCCGTGATTTGTGCTACGGGAATATCATAAATATCAATCTCATACTGATTGACCAAGTGCAGCAAAAGATCGAGAGGTCCTTCAAATGCATCCAATTTAACGTGATATGATGGATTCACACCCCGCCTCCTTTCACGGGCCAGTTAAAAAAATATAGAAACTAGCGTAAACGCCTATACAATTTGACGGCTGGATTCATAGGTTATTAGTGCAAGATAAATGTATCAAAAAACATTTATCCGTTAAGCAAAAAAGGAGGAATATCACTATGGGTTACAATTATGGCGGAGGTTTCTCGCTTATCGTCGTCCTGTTCATTCTCCTGATTATCGTCGGTGCCACTTGGATGTAGTACGCTGGGATCGTAATCACCAGTAATTATCACAGACGAAAGCCAGCTTTAACAGAGCTGGCTTTCGTCTAATCTTCTTTCCCATTTTCCTCATCGGTATCACTGCATTTATTGTAAAATTGCTGTGTGAGATCATCGGCACAGACAGCATATTTATCTCCATACATCTGATGGACTTCCTTCACCATCTTTTTGCCGATGCCAGAATTTCGATGGGATGGATTGACCGAAATATGCTGGATGACAGCGTTAATCTCATCCTCAATCCTGATGCCAATTGCACCTATTACATCATCTTCCTTCCAAAGGAAAAGATGCCAGTTATCATTGGTCTCGTATTCCCTGATTGTTTGCTGCAGTTTTTTTACATCTTTTTCTTCAGGCATAAATGACAGCAATCCCATTGCAATCTTTTCGTGATTCTTTTTGTAACGAATTAACATACATATCCCTCATTATAAAATGACTTGCCAGCCACTAAGAGCAAACCATTCACTGTATTCAGAACGCGTACGTATACAGATACTTTCATGGAGCAGTTTGTTTCCTAAAGGACAAGCACAAACCAATAAATAAAGCCCCACACGATCCCAAGCATTAAAAGGATTGCAAACAAAAGCCAGTTTTGCGTTTATTCAACGTTCGATTCATCCCTTATTAATATTGCCAATTTTTTCATAGACCATACAATACTGCACAGCCATATGCTATTTTTGTGCAATTGCCTTATAAATAACGTATCCGTCTGACTGTTTCCCCTTCAAATGGAATGGAATGATATTGATAATAGCAATCCATAGGTGAAACAGCATCAAAACCAGGATATAATCAGCTGGATACAGATTGTAACTCACAAAACACACCACTGCTGCCGAAGCGCTGATAAGCGGACCAGCAGCCGCAATGACAATTGCCTCTTCCCGGCGGTATGGAACTGCTCTTTCACTATAAGCCATTCCTCCAAAAAAGAAAAGCATCCGAATGCAAAAGGACATGGTTTTCCATCTACTATAGTGAATAACTTTACCGGAACCAATTGACAGAACAATCTTATCAGCACCAGCCCACTTTGCACCAATTGCATGGCCAAGCTCATGCACAATGGTACCGACAGGGCCAGCGACGAAGACAAGATAAAGGACTATTGCCATCGTCATCAATATCGATTATTCCGAGAAGACTTTTACTTCTTTCATCACATCACCGTTTTTCATGGCTTTCGCATGTTCAATGCCGGAAGTAACTTGCCCAAACACAGTATGAACACCGTCCAGATGTGGCTGCGGTTCATGAACTATAAAAAACTGGCAGCTTCCGGTATCTTTGCCTGCATGTGCCATTGATAAGGAACCTTCTACATGATGATGCGGATTCCCTTCTGTTTCACATTTTATTGTATAGCCGGCGGATCCGGTACCATTCCCTTTCGGACAGCCGCCCTGACTTACAAACCCGTCAATGACACGGTGAAAGGTTAGTCCATCATAAAAGTTGCTGTTGGCCAGCTTTTCAAAGTTGGCTGCGGTATTGGGTGCCTCATTTGGAAAAAGTTCAAACTCTATTTGATTGCCATTTTCCATCATTATGTAACCTGTCTTGTTCATCCATTCCATCCCCTTCGCTTGTTACTGTCCGCTGCAGGTGCAGCAGGTGTACAAGCAGTATTCTCATTTTATTTTATCCGACCTGTCCATAGAAAACAACACCGTTACTCGTATGAAATGTCATTTTTCACCAAATCGTGATACGTCTCCCTTTTCACTACTTGCTGCGCCGTGCCGTTTTCCGCAAACACAACTGCCGGTTTCGGGAAACGATTGTAATATTTGCCATTGAATAACCATACGCTCCCGTAGAAAAAACAGCCAAAATATCATTCGGTTTCACTTCAGGCAGAGGCAAATCCCAAATGAGCATGTCTCCTGACTCGCAGCATTTCCCGGCAACTGCGACACTGCCAGCATCCGGCTGGGATACTTTATTTGCCAGTACCCCTTCATATACTGCCTGATAGAGTGCCGGGCGCAGATTATCCGTCATGCCGCCATCAACTGATATATAGCTGCGTACGCCGGGAATTTCCTTCATCGAGCCAACTGTATATAATGTCAGACCGGCATTGCCAGCAATTGCACGTCCGGGTTCAATCCATATTTCCGGCGTCGGTATTCCGATAGAGGCAGCTTGCTCTTTTACTGCAGACGTCAGCTCTCTCACCAGGCTTGGATAAGACAATGGTTCGTCTTCTGCTGTGTAGCGGATACCAAAGCCGCCTCCCAAATTCAGTACATCCGGGACAAACCCATATTCGATGTGCCAGTGATCCAGTTTCTGAAACAACAATTCCGCCGCAAGGAGCAGTCCTTCCGTTTCAAACAGCTGTGACCCAATATGGGAGTGGAGCCCTTTAAATTGGATACTGCTATTGTTCCGCAAGCGCAAAAAGGCCTGATCCGCCTGACCGTTACTCAGATTAAAGCCAATTTGGAATCTTCATTTCCCGTCATAATATAGTGATGTGTATTTGATTCAATCCCGGGGGTGACACGCATTAATACATTAACCGTTTATTTTTTTCCTGGAGAATACGTTCAATCAGTTCTATTTCATAAAAATTATCAACAACGATACACCCGATACCATGTTCAATGGCCATGGTTAATTCTTCCAGACTCTTATTATTACCATGCAGATGGATTTTACTGACGGGGAATCCCGCCTGCAAGGCCGTATATAACTCACCCTGTGAGACGACGTCCAGGCTCATTCCTTCCTGGTTGACGACCTGCAGCATGGCAACGGTGGAAAAAGCCTTACTTGCATAAGCAACCTGTGCGCGAACACCTAACTCCCGAAATGTGCGGACAAAATCACGGCAATTATTTCGTATAATGGAAACATCGTAAACATACAATGGCGTGCCATAAGTTTCGGCGAGCTCTACCACATCAACACCGCCTGCTTCCAAATGTCCTGCTTTATTTACGTTAAATGGATGATAATCCGGTATCATATGCTTTTCCCCCTTTCCATTCAGCACCGACCCACCATGTCAGCACCAGCTAATCAGCAGCAAATGTCATCATAGACCATAAACGCGCGTCATAATCTGACACGTTTTGCACCGTAAAGTGTAAAAATACTTTATCACATGAAAGGCTAAAATGAAAGGGAGAAAGAATAAACCTTAACGGAATATTCTTCCTCCCAGTGCCAGCAGCATAAGTTCTTTCACTGTTTAGTGGCTGACGGTTGCCGGTAATCGTTTTTCGGATGAACGAAGCTTGGGCGCCGGTTCGAATAAGGCATTGGAACACGAAACAGAATTTCGATCATAGCCATCGGGTTAAATGGCAGCAGCGGCCACATATACGGCGTCCTGATTGATTTCAGACGGACAAGCAATAGGATATAAATGGTTGTCGCAATCAAAAATCCGACCAATCCGAACAGGCCGGTTATAATGACCAGTCCGAACCTGGCCATTTTATTGGCAACACCTAATTCATAACTAGGTGTAACATAGATGCCAATGGCACTTACAGACACATACAAAATACTTCCGGACCGAACATGCCGACATCGATGGCGATTTGACCGATCAGTACTGCCGCTATTAGCCCCATCGCAGTAGACAGTGGGGTTGGTGTGTGAATCGCGGCCATCCGTAAAAACTCGACACCAAGATCGGCAAGGATGATTTGTAACGCTATGGGCACCGTCCCTTCATCTTTGGGTCCTACAAAAGAGAGTTCCCCCGGAAGTAATGTCGGATCCAATGCAAACAGCAGCCAAACTGGCAGCAGAAAAATCGAAGCCATAATCGCAAGGTACCTTGTCCACCGTATAAATGTCCCAAGTGCGGGGGTTTCGCGGTATTCCTCGGCATGTTGTAAATGATCAAAAAGGTTGTTGGCAGAATCATTACACTTGGTGATGTATCGACTATCAAAAGGATATGCCCTTCCATCAGATGAGTGGATGCAACATCCGGTCTTTCCGTGTATCGGACGAGTGGATATGGCTTCCATTTCCGGTCGATGATGAATTCCTCTATCGTTTTGTCCGCCATCGGAACGCCATCCACTTCAATATTGTTGATCTTTTCTTTTACTTCGTTAACAAGACCTTCATTGGCTATATCTTTAATATAACAAAGACAAACGTCCGTTTTGGATCTTTCGCCAACCTTTAACATTTCATGGCGAAGTCTTGCATCACGGATCCTCCTGCGTGTCAGAGCTGTATTTTCGATGATATTTTCCGTGTAACCGTCCCGCGATCCCCTGACAACATGTTCTGTATCAGGTTCTTCTGGTGACCGTCCGGGATAATTTCGGGTATCGACAACAAAGGCGTATTTTACGCCATCGACAAATATAACAATCAGTCCGGACAGCATTTGATCGACTGCTTCATCAAGTGATTCCGTTTTATTGACCTGCATGTAAACAATCCGGTTTTCAATTATCTCCGGAACTTTCTTCATATTGCTTTCTTTATCATTGATATCAACAAGTTTCCGGATGATTTGCAGTACGACTGAACTGTCACACAGACCAGTCAGATAATACAAGTGCACTTTCCTTTTCAGGATTGTCAGCTCACGAAACCCAAGGTCAAAAGATTCACCAACGCCAATTTCATCTTTCATGTATGCGTCATTTTTTTCTATTTTTGCATAAACAGGACTTTTATTTTTATCTTGCTGCATGTATAACACTCCACTCATGAAAACTGGCTAAGTACTTATTGTATGATAATGTTGCCGCATCTCATTCGAGGGACAGACGGCAATTGAATAAGCGGTTTATTTTACAAATATAAGCCATTGAAAAAGCGATCCCGCCACTTTCCCGAATACAATTGCCATAAAAACCAAAGCAGTTTATCTTCCATTCGTATCCGTTTTGATAAAATTGGAAATACGTTCAGTACCTCTGTTAATGCGGCTGCAAGCATACCGTTAAAAACACCATGGAATAACCCCCACATGATCAATAAAACCACCGGCTGATTCCAGGTTATATCCGCAAACGACATGTAGATGCCAAACAGTGACCCTATTATGACACTGGCGATATACGATTTGATGAATGCGTCTGATTTACTCAACTGAATTAATCGCGGGATAACACCAAGCAATGTCAAAAATGCAACCAGTCCGCCCCCTACAGCAATACCAGCAGCGAATCCGATTAATGCCTCAAGAAGGCTAATCCAGATGTTCACGATCATTCAGCTTATTCTCATGATGGATGAGATAATGATCCAAATCTTGCTGGTAATTAAATATTTCCACTTCCAGAGGGCTTGGTTCTTCATTGAACCGCTTGGTGAACCAGTGATTAAAGAACAGAAGCATTCCTATCCCCAGCCCCAACGAGTAAGGGATCTGAATCCATAACGGAAATTCATTTTCGTCACCCGTCAGCAAGTAATGCAGTTTTTGTTGCACTTCCTGCATGCTGACATCGTAATGAAAATTCATAATGGTCATCGCGGTGCCAATGAATAATAGCAGCCATACCGCCGACACAAGCAAGAGGTTTGGCGACTTTTTATAATCTTTGACCCGGATGATGGTCTGTGCAGGTCCAATTATTTGAAATTCTATACTGTTGTACTGTCCATTTAAGTGATCTACTACTAAAAAGCTGTCTACAACCACAACATCGCGGTCTGATTTGGAGATTTTAAAAAGTGACGTTTCTTCCAGTTCCCTTTTTAACTTGGGGTCTGCTGAAATATGTGCTATATCTTTCAGCCTAACTTTCTGCATACAACCCAGTTCTACATTTTTTTTCATCCGTACATAAACGATTGGCGCCATTTGGCAATCATCCTCTTCGCAATGCATTCGTTTATGTAGTATTTGCCGGAAACAAAAAAATTATCACAAGGAAAACAGTCGTTTTCAGCTTCTGACCTTCATCTGCCGCGTTTTCTAAAAAATGAGAAAGTTTATTTTGCCGTTCTATCTAAAATATCTTTTTCATAACTTCTTACTAAGATTGTTAATAGACAGGATTAATTTTCAAGGTTCAGTCAAGCGAGTAACCCTGCACCTGTAAACCCTTCGTACCATAGTGGAATTCGTATGAATACGTCCTAGCAAGATACAATCAATAAGCTGCTCGAAAGGTTGGTATTAAATGAAGCTGAAATGGAAATATCATATTCTTGTTTACCTGGCCGGCATGATGATCATATTCTTACTTATATCATTTATTTCCCTGTCTAAAAGTCAGCATCGCATATTCCACTTGCCAATTGTTAATGAGCTGACGGAATCAGTTCTTATTTCAGAATCACTGCTGCTGATGATGAGTTCCGAAGTTCCGCAGCTGGAGAATAATCTGAAGGAAAATGATATTACCATGCCTGAGTTATCAACCTTATTTTTGAATTTACTTCAGGCATTACACCAAATAATTTCACGAGCCTGCTCGGAGTAGGATTGCCAGGAATGAACACTTTTTCAAACGGTATACAATTGACGGGAAAAGGATCCAGTACAGCTTCCATGCCAATCGAGTCTCCTCCGCCTGATTTTGAGAAATTGCTGGAGGAGGAAGAAACGGCGCAAGATCAGTCTGAGTCAAATGATCAAAATATACAGTCTAAGTCAGATGCCAGTGTATTTATTTATCACAGTCACGCCTGGGAAGCCTTCCTGCCATTAATGGATGGAAAAGATAACAAACCAAGTGAAGCTTCCAGTATAAACAATGATGAAAATATCTTGCAGGTGGGTTCGATGCTTACCAAGCAGCTAGAGAAAAGGGGAATCACCGCAGTCCATGATAAAACGAATGTGACAGCGAGCCTCCATGAGCGAGGGTGGGATTACAATGATTCCTACAAGTTTTCCAGAGAAACCGTACAAGAGGTGACAGCTTCCAACAATTCCATTGATTACTTTATTGATGTGCACCGCGATGCACAGCGTAAAGATGCAACAACAGCCACCATCAATGGGGAAAAATACGCCAAACTCTATTTCATTGTAGGAACCAGTCATAAAGATTACAAACAGAACCTGGCATTTGTAAAAAAACTGCACCAGATGATGGAAGACAAATATCCCGGCCTAAGCAAAGGTATTTATAAAAAAGACAAATCTGAAGGAAATGGTGTTTACAACCAGGATTTGTCTAACCGTTCCATCCTTATTGAATTCGGCGGTGTTGACAATAACCGCACCGAGCTGAAAAACACCTCGGAGGCCCTGGCTGAAATCATTCGTCAACACGATCAAAATGCTGAAAAAGTCAGCAGCCCAGAATAAAGTGAAACTTCATTCAGTGGGGGGTTCTTTTCCTCTCCCACTGAATGTTAGTTGAACGAATCAGGAATTTAAGACGCACAGGACAAGGAAAACTTCGGCAGCGATGCATCTTCGTGAGAAAAAGTGCTTTCCTTTTTCAAGGACGTCACGTTTTATCGGCCGGGCTGTTTTTCCCCCACTTTGCGTGATAAGATATATATCTATTTTCCAGGCGGCGGAAGTAATACTGACTAGTAGTATGAGGGTATCAATCGACAAAAGGCTGTTCTTGCCGCAGAAACGGCAGAACAGCCTCTTAACCTCAGTTCATATGCACTTTCATCTCTTGCAGAATTTTCTTCTCTAGCCTTGATACCTGCACCTGTGAAATCCCAAGACGTTCCGCCACTTCCGCCTGTGTTTTATCTTTATAATACCGCAGATACAGAATTAATCGTTCTCGCTCGTTTAGCCCTCTGATTGCCTCTTGTAATGTGAGTTTATCAAACCATGTAGTATCATCATCGGCAATTTGGTCAAGCAATGTTATTGGATCACCGTCATTTTCAAACACCGTCTCATGGATGGAATGCGGTGATTTTGCTGCTTCTTCGGCATGAACGACTTCTTCTGTTGTAATGTCAAGTGCTTCAGCGATCTCAAGCACTGTTGGCGAACGCCCCAATGTTTTTGTTAACTCATCCCGTTTTTGCGTATTCGATTCCCGGCCTCTTTAAGGGAGCGGCTCACCTTGACACTCCCGTCATCGCGAATGAACCGTTGAATCTCTCCGATAATCATCGGCACAGCATACGTGGAAAAGCGAACATCATAGGACAAATCAAATTTATCAATCGATTTAATTAATCCAATACTCCCAATTTGAAACAAATCATCCGGATCATACCCACGGTTAATGAATCGTTGCACAACTGACCAAACAAGCCTGACATTCTTTTCAACAAGAACGTCGCGTGCTTCCATGTCACCTTGCTGACTTTTATGGATATACGTTTTCACCTGTTCATCCGTCAACGACTCCTGATTGTTTTCCTGTTTAACGTTTACATCCATAGGCATCCCTATTTAGAAACCGTTTTTTTGATAGTTGTTTTTCATATGGACAGTTGTGCCGCTTTCAGGCAGAGATATGATTTCCAGATTGTCCATGAAATTTTCAATAATCGTGAATCCCATTCCGGATCGTTCCAATTCAGGCTTCGATGTGTACAATGGCTGTCTGGCCTCATCCACATTGTTGATGCCGATTCCTTCGTCTTTTATCGTCAATTCCACCGCATCTTCATCCAATGTACAGGTAATGGACACATAATGCCCCGGTTCATTGTTATAGCCGTGGATGATAGCGTTCGTCACCGCCTCGGAGACAACAGTTTTAATTTCGGTAAGTTCATCCATGGTCGGGTCCAGCTGGGCCACAAACGACCCGACTGTCACCCGGGCAAACGCCTCATTCTCACTGACACTCGAAAACTCTACATGCATTTCATTTTTCATGAAGCCACCCCCAACGCAGATAACGCGTGTTCTTCGTTCTCCTCCAAGCTCACAATTTTATACATGCCGCTCATTTCAAACAGCCTGTGAACGGGTGCTGAAATGGAGCACACGACCATTTCCCCTCCAAGCTGCAGCACTTCCTTATATCTGCCAAGAACAACCCCGAGCCCCGAGCTGTCCATGAACGATACATCCTCAAGATTCAGGATCACATGTCTGATGCCATTATCATACATCATCTCTTTCCACTCGTTCCGAAGTGCTTCGGATTCGTGGTGATCCAGTTCGCCGGACAATCGTACAATTAATACATCTTGTTTCACATCAAACGAAGCAGTCAGACTCATTCCAGTTCCTCCTTATATTTCGTTGGCAGTTAAGAAAGTATAAATACTTCTTAACTGCATTAATGAAACTCAGGCGCACGCCTAAGGCCTGGCGATAAGCCAAGTTTTCTAATAGTATTTATTCAAGGCGGTCAGGGAAAATTCCTGCTCCTTGACAAAAGAAGAAGAAATTCGTCTGAATGTCTGCTATTTCACCATATTTCGCACGGTGCGTTTCAGGAGTGTGAAATATGATGCTTATTGACATCCTCATTAACCACCAGTGGTGTTGTGGACAATGTCTTCCCTTTGCTTTTTACAACTAGTTTTCCAACCTGATCCCCTTTTTGGAGTGGCAGGGTCAGACTTTCGTTCGATTCTGTCGAAGCAGTTACTTTTTGTCTTTTTCCCCTTTTTATGGATGGTACTGATTGATTCAGATGCTGTAACATCTACTGTTTGCTGTTCCGCTTTCAAAAAATCAATCGTTGTTATTGTTTCCCCTTTTTCATATAAATTTTCAGTCTCGTAGTGATTGAACGCATAATCCAGCATCTTGCTGACAGCAGCATTGCGTTCTTTCGTCGTGTCCGCACCCATAACAACGGAAATCATGCGCATATTATTTTTTCAGCGGTTGCGGTCAGACAATACTTTGCCTCATTTGTAAAACCTGTTTTTAAACCGTCGACACCAGGGTAGAATTTCACAAGTTTGTTTGTGTTGACTAACCAGAATTCATTTTCTTCGCCTTTTCGCAGATAATCCTCATAAATGGATGTGTAGTCCGTCACGGATTCATATGCCAATAGTTTCTTTGCCATAACAGCCATATCATGTGCTGTACTGTAGTGATCTTCGGCAGGCAGTCCGGTGGAATTCTGGAATTGAGTGTTTTCCAGTCCCAAATCTTTTGCTTTTTGGTTCATCTTTTTACAAATGCCTTCTCACTTCCCGCAATGCGTTCTGCTAAAGCAACACTGGCATCATTTGCGGATGCAACAGCAACTCCTTTAAGAAGGTCATCAACACTCATTTCCTCGCCTTTCTCGAGAAAATCTGAGAGCCTCCCATGGATGCAGCCCGTTCACTGACACGTATCATTTCATCTTTTTTGAGTTCCCCTTTGTCAAGAGCTTCCATAATTAATAATAGTGTCATGATTTTTGTCATGCTGGCGGGGGCAAGTTTTTCTTCAGTGTTTTTCTCATAGAGTACCTTGCCGGTATCCCGTTCCATCAGGATGGCCGACTTGGCATCCGGGGTCAGGTTTAGTTCCTGTTTGGCTTCTCCGCCATTATCATCTTCCTCGGCAAACACGAAAGCAGCCGGCATTAATAGATTTAAAAGCAAAACGCCAGCTAGTAAGACAAACCTTTTCATTTTCCACCCTCCAATATGTAATATACTTCTAGGATTACCATGTACGGGTGGTTTTATACGATTTTTAAAACAAAAAAAGCACACGGGTAATGTGTGCTTTTTGTCGTTTTTATGTGATGGTGTTATAAATAAGCAGGGGTGCTTCACCCGGATTATCCGATAATGTGATACTTGCATACAGTTTTTCTTTTACAGCATCAACGGAAGAATCATTGGCGTGAATGGTCAAAAGCGGTTCCCCTTTATTTACAGTCTCACCGATTTTCTTATGCAGGACAATGCCGACAGAAAGATCTATTTCGGATTCTTTCGTGGCTCTTCCCGCGCCAAGCATCATTGCTGCTGTACCAATATCGTCGGCAGCAATTTCAGAAACAGTGCCAGACTTTGTGGCAGGAAGCTCTATTTGATGTGCTGCTTGTGGCAATGATTCTGGATAGTCAACAACCGTAGAATCTCCGCCCTGTGACTCCAAGAACGTTTTGAACAGGTCGAGCGCTTTTCCGTTGTTCAGGTTTTCAGCCAACTGGTTTTTGGCCTCATCTGCAGAACTTGCCATACCAGCCAAAACAGTCATATGGCTGCCCAATTCCAGGCATAACTCTGTCAAATCACTAGGGCCGTTACCTTTCAGTGTGTCAATCGCTTCTTTTACTTCCAATGCATTTCCAACTGCTCTGCCAAGTGGCTGGCTCATATCGGAAATTACAGCCATTGTTTTTCTACCGACATGATTGCCGATCGATACCATTGCCTCCGCAAGCTCTCTGGAGTCCTGATAGTCTTTCATAAAAGCACCAGCACCTGTTTTGACATCCAGTACAATCGCATCCGCACCGGAAGCTATTTTCTTGCTCATGATGGAACTGGCAATCAGCGGAATAGAGTTGACAGTGGCCGTAACATCCCGCAGACTGTATAGCTTTTTGTCAGCCGGGGTGAGATTACCTGTCTGCCCAACGACGGACACCTTGTTTTTATTGACCAGGCCGGTAAATTCATCATTGGTCAGTTCCACATGGAAGCCCGGAATTGCTTCCAGTTTATCGATTGTTCCGCCAGTATGGCCAAGTCCCCTGCCACTCATTTTGGCCACCGGAGCACCGACAGAAGCAACAAGCGGGGCCAGAATCAGTGTTGTCGTATCCCCGACTCCACCTGTCGAATGTTTATCCACTTTCATACCGGAGATAGCTGAAAGGTCAATCTGATCACCGGAGGCAGCCATGGCCGCGGTCAGTTCTGCCCGTTCAGCTTCCGTCATGCCCTGAAATAGATGGCCATCAGTAGTGCACTGACCTGATAGTCTGGAATATCTCCATTTGTGTAGCCATCGATAAAGAAATGGATTTCATCCTGTGACAGTTCCCTGCCATCACGTTTTTTTCAATAAGATCATACATTCGCATAGTCATCACCTATATCCGTTAATTTGGCAGCGTACGAATGATTTCGCTGACAAGCCGCAGAAATTCGCCGCGTACTTTTTCCGTTGTTTCGATTACTTCCGTATGGGTAAGTGGCTGATCAAGCATCCCGGCAGCCATATTAGCTATGCAGGAAATGCCGAGAACCCGCATACCAGCATGGCCGGCAGTAATCACCTCAGGAACAGTTGACATGCCAACCGCATCACCGCCCAGCGTCCGGAGCATTCTCACTTCTGCAGGTGTTTCATATGCTGGACCGGTATTCCCGGTATAAACCCCTTCCTGAACGGTTATGTCCAGTTTGGTTGCACAGTCCCTTGCATGCTGTAAATAGGTTGCATCATATACCTGCGACATGTCCGGAAAACGTTCTCCCAGTGCCTCATCGTTCGGGCCGAGAAGCGGATTGTCACCCATGTTGTTAATATGATCCGTTATAAGCATTAAGTCACCCGGATTAAACTGTTCATTGATGCCGCCAGCCGCATTGGTAATAACAATCGATTCAATGCCAAGCTCTTTCATGACGCGAACAGGAAAAGTTACCTGCTTCATGGAATATCCTTCGTAATAATGGAAACGGCCCTGCATCGCAATTACCTGCTTCCCTTTCAAATCCCCCGCTGCAAGCTGGCCTTTGTGTCCAGCGACAGTGGACTCAGGGAAATGCGGTATATCCTGATACGGAATCGTAACCGGGTTATTTATTTCCTCGGCCAACACACCCAGACCGGATCCTAATATAAGCCCGACTGCTGGTGTGTCAGCCAATTTTTCTCTCACATATGCTGCTGCTTCTTTGACCGCATTCTGGTCCAAAACCATCTCCCCCTCTCTATTTAATATCGTTTAGAAAGCTTGTTCCGTGATCCGGCATCTTAATGCTGAAGTTGTCTGCAACAGTTGCGCGATATCGGCAAATGTTTTTCTAAGCGGCAGTTCTGTCCCCACTTCCATAGCGGGATGGTGCACCAACAATGGTACATATTCCCTTGTATGGTCTGTTCCGTGATGGATGGGATCATTGCCATGGTCAGCTGTAATAATCAGAAGATCATCTTCGTTTAATTTTTCCAGTACTTCCGGAAGTCTGGCATCGAAAGCTTCCAGGGCTTTCCCATATCCTTCAGGGTCGCGGCGGTGACCATATTTGGCATCAAAGTCGACGAGATTCAGAAAGTTTAAACCAGTGAATTCTTTTGACATCGAATCGATAAATTTTGTCATGCCGTCATCATTATCTGCCGTGCGGATAGCTTCCGTTATGCCTTCTCCATCATAAATGTCTGAAATTTTACCAAGCGCAACAACATCAAAATCGGAATCTTTCATTTCATTCATGACTGTACGGCCAAACGGCTTCAGTGCATAATCATGCCGGTTCGGTGTACGTTCAAAGCTGCCCGGTTCACCGACAAACGGGCGTGCAATCACCCGGCCGACCATATACTTTCGTCTAGTGTCAGTTCACGGGCAATTTCACAGATGTTGTACTGTTCTTCCACTGGAATCACCTCTTCATGGGCAGCAATCTGCAGAACCGAATCAGCAGATGTGTACACAATCAGTGCCCCGGTATCCATATGCTCCTTGCCTAATTCTTCAATGATGGCCGTGCCTGATGCCGCTTGTTGCCGATCACCTTTCTGCCTGTTTTGGTTTCCAGCTCTGTAATCAGTTCATCTGGAAATCCATTCGGGAACGTCCGGAATGGCTGCTGAATATTCAAGCCCATAATTTCCCAGTGACCAGTCATCGTATCTTTCCCATTTGAAGCCTCTTGCATTTTCGTATAATGGGCTTTCGGCGATGCGGCTTTTTCAATACCTTTAATCTCTCTGATGTTGCTCAGTCCCAATTTTGCCATATTCGGCATGGATAGACCGTCCATCCGTTCTGCAATGTGACCGAGTGTATCGGCCCCTTCATCGTTAAATTGCTTTGCATCGGGGGCCTCACCAATCCCTACAGAATCCATTACAATCAGAAATACACGCTTAAAATTTCTCATGCTGTATGCCTCCTTAACTTTGTTTTTCCCTGTTTGCTTCACAATATGATTGACCACTGTTGTAAGATGTCTGACAACCGCAGCCACATTTTACGCCCGTGGATGATATTCCTGATACATATCTTTTAAACGGGCTTTTGTAACATGGGTGTAGATTTGCGTTGTTGATATGTCAGCATGTCCCAGCATCTCCTGGACAGAACGTAAATCCGCACCATTTTCCAGCAGATGTGTTGCGAATGAATGCCGTAACGTATGTGGGGTAATTTCTTTTTTGATGCCGGCATCGTACGCCAGTTTTTTGAGAACTTTCCAGAACCCCTGTCGTGACAGCGGCCTTCCATGATGGTTAACAAACAGTGCATTTTTATCCTGCTTTTTTTCACAAGACTTCCCCTTGAGAATCGCAAATACGCTTCAACCGCCTTTTTGGCGATGTCACCAAGGGGGACAATCCTTTCTTTCGATCCCTTCCCAAGGCAGCGCACAAAACCCATAGTCAAATGCAGATCACTTACTTTTAAAGATACCAGTTCCGTCACCCTGAGCCCTGTCGCATACAGCAGTTCAAGCATTGCCTTGTTACGGAGCTCCAAGGGGGTGCTCCCACCGATGGCAAGCAGCGCATCCACATCCTTACTGGACAGAACAGCTGGAAGTTTCCTTTCCTTCCTTGGTGTTTCAATATGTATACTGGCATCATGATTTGTTAGCTGTTCCCTAACAAGAAATCGGTGAAACGAACGAATGGATGAGATTGCCCGTGCAATCGTCGAGGATGATTTTCCGTCATCTTTCAGCTTATACAAAAAACCAGTGATATCAGTCCGCCCGATGTCATCCCATCCTGATTTTCTGATTACCTTTTCCATATACTGCAAATAATGGTTTAAATCTCTTTTATAGGACTGCAAGGTGTTCTCTGAGACACCCTTCTCTACTTGCAGGTAATGCATAAATTCGTCTAAAGCGGGCTTGAGCATAAAAATTACTCCCCCAACCGGAAAATAAGTTCAAACGGTCTATGAAACTTTCATCAGTTTCCGTATTGAATACTTTCACCGCCGGGCCTTCAGGCGGGTCATAACGGTGATATTGCTTATATTCAGCATGCATGTACCTAAGACCTGCATAAAACAGGCACGTGCAGACGATGAAAATGACAAATACTTTCAGCGTATCCCAAAGCAGCTGTTTCATATTCCTCACCTCTTTTTGGCTATCTATCATTAAATCTATGCCAAAAAGGATAACAATATACATGCTGGAGAAAATGAATATGTCATTCTATCCCAAAAATAAACCATTTTTCCCGAAAAGTAAATTAAAAACAAATAGCCTTTCTTCCTGTCAGAAAAAAGGCATCGCACGTTCGTTCCCCATTATTTTGTTGTCTCAACAACTGCTTCCTGGCATTGCTTGCAAACTCCATGAAACGTCAGGCGGTGATCCTTCACTTGAAAACGCCAGTCCTTTTCGACAATCCGTTCGACATCTTCCAGAAGATCCTCTTCGATTTCTTCCACAGATCCGCATTCAATGCAAACAAGATGATGATGAAAGTGTTCCGCCCCTTCTTTTCGCAAATCATAGCGGGATACACTGTCCCCGAAGTTAATTTTGTCAACTATTTTCAATTCTGACAACAGTTCCAAGGTCCGATAAACAGTAGCCAGCCCTATTTCAGGAGCCTTTTCTTTCACCAGCAAGTATACATCCTCAGCGCTGAGGTGATCTTCTTCACGTTCCAGCAGCACCCTGACCGTTGCTTCACGCTGTGGAGTAAGTTTGTAGCTTTGAGCATGGAGCTGTTTTTTTTATCCGCTCAATCCGATGTTCCATGGCAAGTCTCCTCCCTAATATCCCCACCTTTATTATAGGCACACACTCAAAACGTGTCAAAGTATAGAAGTATAATAATTTATAAATTGTTTGTCTATAATAATTATTATATAATAATTATTACTGTTTGTAAAAAGATTTTACCATCATTTCCATTGCTTCATTGGCGACATAAGCTTCCAGCACTGCTGCTGCCAATGAAATTGCAATCAGGGAGACAAATGCCATTACATACTTACCGAGCGGCTGTAAAACTGGCGGCTGTGAAATTTCCGGGAAAATAGCTTGCCCAATAGGGTCAGGGAGAATATCATTGACAAGCTGCCGGCAACAATGTAAATCGGAATGACAAGAAGATTTTGCGGTGCAATGGACAAGGCTGCCAAAAACAGTCCCTTCATTTCCAGCTGATTTACAATGAAACCAACAGAAAAGCCGACAACCATCCCCTTAAGGAACAATAAAATCCATACGGCCGGCAGTCCTATAACAGATAGCCCCAAAACAAAGAGCATTAGTAAATATTTTGCATGATAGAAAAAGCTGTTTTTCAGCACCGTATTGTTGTCTGCCTGCTCACCGGCAGACAGTTCACCAAAAACCGTTCTAAGTAAAAAACAGGTCCTGCTTTTGGATGAAATTCATACTGTTGACAATGACTGCACCGAAGATAATCCCAGTCAGAAACAGTATCGTCATGAAAATGTAAATGGTTGCGTGTTCTCTTACATGGTCTATCAGCAGTGTGCGCTTATTGTACATTGGAATCCTCCATTACCCTGTTTTGTTCCGGTGTCCTTTTAGAACGCCCTCTAGTAGAAACTATGAAGAATCCAACGAAAACATACCAAATGATTTTTTCAATTATATCAGGAAGTCGAAACACTGCCGTACTTACCGCCACCGCCGGCTTTAATCGCCAATTTCCCCTCTCTCATATCGGTAATGGCCGATGCTAGTTTTTCTGGTATTACCTTCACCAGTTCATGATACGGGACATGATGGATCACATTCATTTCTGTCTGAAAATGCTCCAGCAGCTTTGCGAACGTTTTTGGACCTAATGATGGCAAATACTCCAGTGGAACCTGGTATAAGTAAGGTGGGCGGTCCGGTATGTCAGCACTGGAATCCTTCAGCTCCTGGATACGGTCAAACACACCCTTTACAATTTTTCCCGAACCACAGGCAGGACATTTAGCGGCATCTGTATCAAGGGGCTCCAGACATTGGCTGCAGACAGTTGTGTAGTACTTTCCGAGATAGGGATTCATGCCGAAATTGCGTTTAATCCGCCGGTCACCCACATGGTGCAATGCCCAGTAAAACTCCTTAAAAGAAGCTTCGGCCATGGTCAGCTCCTGATATTCTCTTGCTATTTTGGAAGCGAATGAGCATCAGAATTTGACACGAAGGTAAAGCGATGCAGTTCGCTTATCTGGTCTGCCATTGCCGTATCTGAGCTTAGACCCAGCTCAATGCCATCAATCAAATCCGGGTCGAACACTTCCGTCAGTGACCGGCGAACGCCTTTTCCGTACGTGCTTTTAAACGGTGTGAAGACGTGCGCAGGAATAAAATACCGGAGAGCTCCTTGACTTTATATTGCAGTTCTTTTCCTGAACCATAATAGCGCTGGGAGCTCAGTGTAATATTTTTCATTCTGGCCGCAAGCCATTCAGAAAAGGCCTCCATGCTTGCTAGAGTCGGGAGAAAGCACAAAACATGAATCGGTCCTTGACAATCCGCATCGTACACTTCTATTTCAGAGCCAAGCAATAATGTCACTGATTCAAACCGGATGCCCCCATCCTCCTGTTCATACGCATGGCCAGCGTCGATCAAATCTTTTATTTCCTGCTGTACAGCCGGTGCATGGCTATCGATCACACCTGCCATGTGAATCCCTTTATTGCGGCTCGCTTCTTTTAATATATTTGTCAGTGTCAGTGTTTTGGCCCCGGTTATCTTTACCGGGTGACCATACATATCCCGTCCAATATGAATATGCATGTCGGCGAAAATGATTGCAGCATCAAGTTACATCCTTTCCAGTGATTCTAAATATAGTATTGCGTAATTTGTTTTTGCATCATGAATCCGCTGGTCTTTCACATACTGTTTTGCTTCGTCCAGTGTCAGCTCCACCCGTTCAACGAACTCATCTTCATCACCAGCTGCGGCGTCCTCCACCGGTTCGATGTCTTCGGTCAAATAAAGATGCATCAGCTCGTCAGCAAACCCAGGTGAAGTATAAAACGATGCCACAAACTTTAGCGAGTCAGTCCGGTATCCTGTCTCTTCTTCCAGTTCGCGCAGTGCCGTCATTTCCGGGTCTTCGCCGTCTTCCAGCTTCCCGGCCGGTATTTCCACAAGCACTTTCTCAAGAGGTTTCCGGTACTGCTTGACGAAAACAATCTTATTCTCCTTTGTGATCGGGATAATCCCCACCGCTCCCGTATGTCTGATGAGTTCCCGCTTGGACGTTTTCCCATCCGGCAGCGTCACATCATCCACCTGCAGTTTGACAATTTCCCCGTCATAAATGGTTTCTGTGTGAATCGTTTTTTCTTCAAATTCTTTCATATGCTCCATCCTTTAACAGCAAAATACTTATTTCTATTTTAGCACATCTTGAACCCCCCCCACCTACTCACTGGGATTCCCCCTTCACATTTCTTGAGGTTGGGGTCTTACAGCCCGATAATGCGTGGTAAATAATTGTACTTGTCCCGATCCCTCTTTTACAATGGAGTTAAAGCTATTGCAAATGGAGGTCGGTAAAATGAAAAAGAATCAGCTGGGACAATCAGATCTACATGTTTCCGAGCTGACACTCGGCTGTATGTCGCTTGGAACAGACAGAAGTAAAGCAAAAGAAATCATTGACCGTGCACTGGATGCCGGCATCAATCATCTTGATACAGCCGATCTGTACAGTTTCGGCCGCAATGAGGAAATTGTCGCGATGCCATAAAGGATAAACGGGATGAGATTATTTTAACAACTAAAGTAGGCAACAACTTGACAAAGATACGGAAGACTGGTTCTGGGATCCCTCCAGAGAACATATTGAACAGGGCATCAAGGATAGTTTGCACCGTCTTGGCACGGATTATATCGATTTTTACATGCTGCACGGCGGCACGATGGACGACCCGATTGATGAAACCATTGACGCATTTGAAAACCTGAAAAAGAAGGACTGATCCGGGCGTACGGCATATCATCCATCCGCCCGAACGTCATCCGTGAGTACGTGCGTCGTTCCAATATCGATGCAGTTATGATGCAGTATAACCTGCTTGATCGCCGCCCGGAAGAAGAAGTGCTGGATTTGCTGAATGAAAACAGCATCAGCGTTCTTGCCCGGGGCCCATTGGCAAAAGGAATGCTTAGCGGTCGGGCTGAACAGCAGCTGGAGAAAAAAGGCAAGGACGGATTTCTCGATTATTCCTATGATGAATTGAAAACTATCCAGCAAAACTCACCGAACTGCGCGGAAATCATTCGCCGAACGCACTTGCTTTAGGCTATATTCTGAAGCATCCTGCCGTTGCAAGCGCCGTATTTGGTGCAAGCTCGGTCGGGCAAGTGGAAGAAAACGTAAATGCTGGTCACGCAGAACTGACGGATGAAACATATCAAGCCATACAGGAGCTGACAAAACCCATCCATTACTCAAGCCACCGGTAGTCCCTGTTAACATTACAATCGAATGTAAGGTGGAAAAAGTGACATGAAATTTTTCATGTCACTTTTTATAACGTACATGCCGACGACATACATAAATTTCCATTGATAATACGGGAAGAAACGGCTATAATAAGAACAAATGTTCTAACTACCGAGGTGAGCAATAATGGACTATGCCAATTATCCGCGAAATGATGTTCTGTGCATTGACATGCGTTCCTTTATGCAAGTGTCGAGGCGGTCAAGCGAGGTCTGGATCCCATGACCGTTCAGCTGGCGGTCGTCGGTGATGTGAACCGGTCAGGAAGCATTGTTCTGGCTGCCTCCCCAGCACTGAAGAAAAAGCATGGCATCAGCAATGTCAGCCGTTTCTTTGAACTGCCCGATGATCCGGACATCGTGATTGCACCGGCACATATGGCCGACTACCTGGAAATGTCTCTCGAAATCACCAAGCTGATCAACCAGTACGTCCCAAAAGAAGCAATCCATCCATATTCCGTTGACGAAGTCTGGGTTACGGTGAACGGCGTGGAAAAATGGTTCGGCAACCGATGGGAGATTGCAGCTTCTATCAAACAGGACATCCTGGAAAACTTCGGTATCACCTGCTCAGTCGGAATAGGTGATAATAAATTTCTTGCCAAAGTAGTGATGGATTTATATGCAAAAAAAGAAGGGATAGCCGAATGCACGTATGACGATGTCGCAGCAAAATTATGGCCCGTTCCCGTACAGGAAATTTGGGGGATTGGCCGGCAGATGCAGCGTAATCTAAATCGGATGGGGATTATTACCCTTGGACAGCTCGCCAATTTTCCACTGAAGCAGCTGTCCAAACGATTCGGAGTTATGGGGGAACAGCTTTACTGGCATGCCTGGGGTATTGATTTGAGTCCCGTTTTCGGCAATTTCACAAAAACCGAGCAAAAAGGATTCGGTCATGGCATCTCCTTATTGCGCGATTATTCCAGAGATGAAATTGCCATCTGCATTCTCGATTTATGTGAAGAAGTATGCCGGCGGGCACGAACCGCCAATAAAGCCGGCAAAACCATCCACCTTGGCATCGCTATGCAAAAGAAACAGGTGGTGGCTTCAGCCGATCACGCTCTGTGTCACTGCCGACAAATATCACCATGGATATGTACAACGTCTGCATGCAGCTGCTGAACGAATTTTACGATGACATCAGCAATATCCGTCATGTCTATGTGACACTCGATAATCTCCGTGAAGACGGCGAAACGCAACTGGACCTGTTTGACGATCGGCCAAGGAAAAAAGATATCGGATACGTTATGGATGCCATCCGGAATAAATATGGTTCCAACGCCATACTCCGTGCTTCCAGCTATACTGACGCAGGCATCACACTCGAACGAAGCAAGAAAATCGGCGGGCACCAGGCATAGCAAAGCCCCTGATGTTAGTCAGGCCGCGGGTTAGCTAACAACAATCCATTCGAAAGGATCCTGCGAAAAACGTTTCATTACGCACGATTCTTGGCGGCGTAATAGTAAATACCGTCTTTTATCGTTTTTGCAGCGAGTCCTGCATCTTCCAGATAGTCCAGCTGTCCAAGCGTTTCCGACATAGTCAGATTCAGCTGATTTTCATATTTCTTTGGGAAAATTTGTTTGCAACTATCAAATGGAGTCTGAGCGCCTTTTAGCAGAAGATCATATACTTTATTTGCCCGCTTCTCCTGCTTTTGCAGACGTACAGGAATCAATTTTTCCACATCCGAAAAATGGGACCATGCCCGGGATAGACTGTCTGAATATCCAGGGACTGACATTTAAGCAAATTGGCCCGGTACTGAAGCAGTGGTTTTGGGCGCTCTTTGTTATTCTCCGCAGGGGGTTCCAGGAGCGGATTGGGCGAAATATGATAAAGCAAATGGTCGCCTCCAATAAACGCTCCATCGCGTTGCGCAAAAAGACAAATGGCTTTGCGCATGTCCTTTCGTTTCAATAACGTGCCAATCATCATGCCCGGGCAGTGTGTCCCCTTCGTCAAGCACATCCGTCAGCTGCCCTTTCCCGGTCAATTGCAATGTGCTGCGCTCTTCACTGGTTTTCGGCATCAGCTCTTCCGGAACGCCGCAAGCAGTGAGCAATTGCCTGAAAAATGCCTCGAAGCATGCTAGAAAGGCTTCATCCTGCCTGAGCCATGCATCCGTGTTTTGATGTGCCACGATGCGCTCAGCACGAGGGAATGCTTCTATTAAACCAATGTGATCCGGGTGGTGATGCGTTAAGATAATCTGTTCAATATCGTTTGGTGCATAGCCCAATTGACGGAGCTGCGTTTTCAGTGCCTCCCATGCTGCTTTCGTTTTCACGCCAGCGTCGACCAGGGATAATGTGTCTCCTTTAAGCAAATAGACATGTGCATCCCCTACTGCAAATGGTGTTGGCACGGTAAGTTGACTGATTGTTTTGTCCAGTACCTTCATAATTAATATCCTCCAAATGAATAACCATTCAGTTCATGGTTGTTATTATATACCCTTTTCAGAAAAAATCAGCTATTTCAAATCAACAAATTGGCAAGCAGCCCCAGCGTCATAATCACTTCCCTCCCCATATACATTGACTTCTCTCAAAAAATAACACACAATCAAACAAGAGGTGAGTGGATTGGCAACCAACATTTTTGCACATCGGGGTGCGAGCGGGTATGCGCCGGAAAACACGATGGCCGCCTTCCAGCTTGCTTACTGGCAAGGCGCTGATGGTATCGAAACAGATGTTCATTTGACAAAAGATAATATTCCGGTATTGATGCATGATGAGCGTGTTAATCGAACGACAGACGGTTCCGGATTTATACAGGGCTATACATTACATCAATTGAAACAGCTTGATACCGGTTCATGGTTTTCCCCTAAATTTACCGGCTCCCGAGTAGTAACGCTGGATGAATTTCTGGTTTGGATCCGCGATAAGGCATTATATTTAAACATTGAACTAAAAAATAATAAAATAGACTATAAGAATCTGGAAACAATTGTTTATGATAAAATCGCTTTTATGGATTATTGGATTGTACGATACTGTCAACATTTAACCCAAACAGTGTTATACGGCTGAACGAAATTGGCGCGAAAACCGGTGCAGCCTTATTAACAGCGGAGCGTCACAAACAGCTCATAACGTATGCCAAAGATTTAAAGGCGTCGGCCATACATATAAAATACCGGCTGCTCAGCCAGGCACTGATAAACCGGAGTCATGAGGAGCATATGGCGGTCCGTGTGTTCACGACTAATAAACCTGTCCAAATGCTGCGCTGTTTTTCAATGGGCTGTGACGCTATTTTCACTGATTTTCCAGAAGCGGCCATTCAATATCGTCATCAGTTTAACAGTCGGAAGGAAAAATAGTTCAGGAGGAATCAAAATGACGAAATTATTCACACCAATCGAATTCAACAATGTCCAGCTAAAAAATCGGATTGTGATGTCGCCAATGTGCATGTATTCCTGTATGGAACGGGACGGGAGCGTAACGCCATTTCACGAGACCCATTACATATCCCGGGCAGTTGGCCAGGCAGGTCTGATTATGACAGAAGCGACCGCTGTTATGCCGGAAGGTCGGATTTCCCATGAAGATTTAGGCATATGGAGTGACGAACATACAGAAGGATTGAAACATCTGAATGAACAAATCCATCGCTATGGTGCAAAGACTGGCATCCAGCTGGCACATGCGGGAAGGAAAGCTCGGCTCAACTCGGACATCTATGCCCCTTCAGCAATTGCATTCAATGAATCATCAGCAACACCGACAGCAATGACATTAAAAGATATTGAAAATACAATTGAGTCATTCAAAGATGGAGCGAGGCGTGCGAAAGAGGCTGGTTTTGACATAATCGAAATTCATGCGGCACACGGCTATTTAATCAATCAATTTCTGTCACCACTCACCAATAAACGTGGAGATGTATATGGCGGCAGTGCTGAAAACCGGTACCGTTTCCTGTCACAGGTTATCGAGGCCGTCCAAACCGTATGGAATGGCCCCCTTCGTCCGCATCTCGACAAATGAATATGATACGAACGGCAGCACACTGGAAGATATCCTTTACTTTGTCCGCCAGATGAAAGACCAGGGAGCCGATTTAATTGACTGCAGTTCCGGTGGGGTTGTTCCAGCATCTATTAGTCCATATCCCGGCTATCAGCTGAAGCGCTGTGAAACAATCAAAGAACAAGAAGCGATTGCTACCGGTGCAGTCGGTCTGATAACGACAGGGCTGCAGGCTGAAGAAATTTGCAAATGACCGTGCAGACCTCGTGTTTATCGGTCGTGCGCTGTTAAGAAATCCATATTGGCCGAAAGCAGCAGCCGATGAACTGGGCTATACAGTGGATGCACCAAAACAATATGAGCGGGGATGGCGATAACATGGAACTCGTCCTTCTTGGCACCGGATCAGGCGTGCCGTCCAAAGAGCGGAATGTATCCTCCATAGCCCTAAAACTGCTGCAGGAGCAAAACAGCATCTGGCTGTTCGACTGCGGGGAAGCGACCCAGCATCAGATTTTGCGCACCAGCATTAAACCGCGGAAAATCTCCAAAATTTTCATCACCACATGCATGGGGATCATATTTTGGATTGCCCGGATTGTTGAGCAGCCGTTCCTTTCAGGGTGGGGATATCCCTACGCCTTTAACCGTTTATGGTCCAAAAGGGATTAAGGAATTTATTGAAACAAGCCTGTCTCTAAGCGGGACAAGTCTTGCCTATCCCCTTTCGATTGTAGAATTTACAGAAGGTGAATTATTGGAGGATGAGCAGTTTGTTGTCACGTGCAAACAGCTTGAGCACGGTATTCCAAGCTTTGGGTTCCGAATAATGGAAAAAAGACCGGCCAGGCAGACTGCTTGTTGACAGACTGAAGAATGACGGGATTGAACCGGGCCCGGTCTATCAGCAAATTAAAGAGAATGATGCTGTCCGGCTGCCGGATGGACGCATCATTCACCGCAAACAGTATATTGGTCCGGATAAAAAGGACGCATCATTGCCGTTCTCGGTGATACACGCGCAACGGATACCGCCAGGACGCTTACAGACCAAGCCGACGTACTGGTGCATGAGGCTACTTTTGGCAGTGACCGGGCGGATCTGGCAGCAGACTACTTTCATTCAACAACGCAGCAGGCAGCAGCGTTGGCCAGAAACAGTAATGTAAAAAAACTGATACTGACCCATATTTCGTCGCGCTATCAGGATGGCGATGATGAACAACTGCTTGATGAAGCGAGGGAAATTTTTCCGGAGACGGAGCTTGCATATGACTTTTATCAGACAGCGATTGACAGCAACTAGCTAAATGCACGGAAGATAGAATCAAAATGAGCGTTCCCTCTTTGAACGGCAGGAACGCTCATTTTTTATAACGTCAGAAAGCATTTCTGGATGACCTTATAAGAAACACTTCGGCATTCGCTATAAGACGAGGCGAATGCCAAGTTTTTCTAAAAGTCATCCAGAAAATCTTTTTGGAAGCTTGTCCGGGGCTGTTCGTCAGTGTCGTCCCGCAGCTGTTTAAACGTATTTTCTCCATATTTTTGCGTTAAATGATCCATCGCAGTGTACAGTTTTTCTTTCTCCGCTTCTTTTTCATACGTAAATAAATCAAGCTGTCTGGCGATATTCTGCTTTTCATCTGCATCCTGGACCGTTATTCCGAGCAGCCGGATTGGTTCGGTATTCCAGTGCTTCTGAAAGAGATCCTCAGCCGCATAAAGGATATCGTCTTTCTTATCAATATAATCATGCAGTTTCTTGCTCCGGGTTACGGTTGTACGGTCATGATACCTAATCATAATCTGTATGCTTCGCCCTGCCGCCTGCTTTCGCTTCATTCTTCGTTCCACATTTTCAGCCAGCTGATGCATCAGTTTACGTATTTCTGCCTCATCTGTCGTATCTACAGGCAATGTCTGTGAACTGCCAATGCTTTTAAATTCGTTTACTGCATCCGGATCAACAGGCCGTTCATCCATTCCGTTCGCCCTGTTCTTCAGCCGCTCGCCATTGATGCCAAATAACTGTTTCAGCTGGTAAGCGTCCCCATCCGCGAGATCACCGATTGTGCCAATTTCAATTGCGCGCATTTTAACAGCTGTTTTACTGCCGACACCATACATTTCCTCGATTGGCAGGGGCCAAAGTTTTTCCTCGATATCCCGTTTTCGCAATATCGTAATCCCCATCGGTTTTTCATATCGGAGGCCATTTTGCAAGAAATTTATTGGGAGCAATCCCGATACTGCAGGGCAGGTCCAGTTCATTGCTGATTTTTTGCTGCAGGTTCTGGGCAATGTCGATTGGGCTGCCGTGCTCTTCTGTTCCAGTTACATCCATATAGCCTTCATCGATGGAAACCGGCTGAACGTACGGCGTGATTGCTGCCAGCATTTGAAACATTTCCTTTGAAGCGGTCCGATACCGTTCAAAGTTGGGACGCAGAACAATGAGTTCCGGGCATAATTTCCGTGCTTCCCATAGCTGCATTGTTGTCTTGACGCCTTTTGCCCTTGCCTCATAGCTGCTTGTTACAACAATCCCTTTCCGTTCTTCGGGATTACCGGCAATTGCCAGCGGTTTGCCTTTTAAAGATGGGTCATAGGCCATTTCAACGGAAGCGTAGAAAGAATTCATATCGACATGAAAGATAACCCTGCCTTTTTCGGGTACCATTGTGCCATCACTAGACATTCCTTTTAAAACGATTTTCTTACATTATATCACATAGGCTGTTATCTAAAAGACTACTGCTTTTTGCGTTATCCTAGAGAATGAAACCCCGCTTAACAATTTCTATAAAATACGACGTAGAGGTAACAGTGATTTCCGCTTCGGACAGTCGCTTTCGCCCACAGGGCATAAGCGCGACATCTACTCAAGCCCTCTTCGTTCGCTTTCGTAGTCTTCTTTACCGCGGGCACGGCTTCAGCCTCCGTGGCGGAAAATCGCTGCTAAAAAGTCTGAGAGAAAGCTTCTCAAGGCCAAAAGTCATCCAAAAGCGGGCTAAAAAG
>BBCA01000013.1 GCA_001311805.1 Lentibacillus juripiscarius JCM 12147
GGAGTACGAATGATTTAGTGTGTTTTCAGTTATAAGTTCGTATATTAAGCAAAAAGTATTTATGAAATTCATTCGTTATTCTAAAAATTTCTTTTAGGAAGCCTCTGAATCAGCAGTTGTCATACACGGAGACTCCTGCGGGTGAAACAACTGCGACAAGTTGAAAAACTATAAAGATAAGAAAAGTCCCTTATCGTTTATCTATTGTTCGAAACATAGTCCCCTATAAAATTGGAACAAGAACACAATAAGTACAATAAGAACAGTACATATGAAGACAACATCAAATTCTCGACGCTGGAATCCGAAGAAGTACGCATAGTTACCAAGTCCCCCGGCACCGATGACACCAGCCATCGCTGTATATCCAATCAGATTGATTGACGTGACGGTTATACCTGAAATAAGTGCCGGCATTGATTCTGGCAGCAGCACACGGAAAATAATCGTTCGCGTTTTAGCACCCATCGCTTTCGCTGCTTCCACAACCCCTTTGTCCACTTCCTTTAGGGCAATTTCAACGAGTCTTCCATAAAATGGTGCCGATCCGATAATCAGTGCGGGCAGTGCTGCGTTCGGACCGCGAATGGTACCGATTAGAAAATCAGTAAATGGGAAAAGCAGCAAGATTAAAATGATGAACGGAATCGCCCGGAACACGTTTACTACAGACGCCACCAAAAGATTCAGTACTTTGCTTTGCCATATACCGCCTTTCATTGTCAGATAAAGGAACAGCCCCAGCATGATTCCAAAAACAAACGTACCGACAAGTGAAAGAATCGTCATATAGAATGTTTCATAAGTCGCTGTCCAAAGCTCCTGTAATTCAATATTCGGAAACAATTCATTCCACATTCCGAATCACCTCCACTTCCACAGAGGTTTCATCCGCTAAATACTGCACTGCCCGGTCCATTTCATCCGGTTCGCCATCCATTTGTACGAACAGAGTTCCATATGCGTCATGCTGCATTTGTGTAATTTTCCCCTGTAAAATATTGATATCAATGGAGAACAGCTTTGCCAGTTTACTAATAAGCGGCTGATTCGCCGTTTCACCAACAAAATGTAATCTGAGAAGCCTGCCGGTGCTACTGGCGCTGAACAGTTTTTCTATATCATCATCTTCTTCATTGGACCCCATAACTTGTTCAACGAATTTCTTGGTGACTTGCTGCTGAGGCCGCAGAAATACATCCAGCACATCACCCTGTTCCACAACTTTTCCATTTTCCATAACAGCAACCTGTTTACAGATCTTCTTGATGACATGCATCTCATGCGTAATCAAAATGATGGTTAAGCCCAGCCTTTCGTTAATATCCACAAGCAGATCCAGAATGGCGTTCGTCGTCTCCGGATCAAGTGCGGATGTTGCCTCATCACACAAGAGCACTTTCGGTCTGTTGGCAAGCGCTCTGGCAATTCCGACACGCTGCTTTTGCCCGCCACTCAGCTGTGACGGGTAAGCATGTTCCCGTCCTGCCAGTCCGACGAGCTCAATCAGTTCCTGGACACGATCCTCACGTTCACGCTTAGGGACACCCGCTATCTCCAGCGGAAAAGCAATATTCTCCTTGACCGTCCGTGACCATAACAAATTAAAATGCTGGAAAATCATCCCAATATCCTGGCGAGTCATTCGAAGCTGACTGGAATTTAAAGCTGTTATCTCCTGTTCATCGATGACGATTTCCCCTCCGGTCGGTTCTTCCAGACGGTTCAAAAGCCTTACAAACGTACTTTTTCCAGCCCCGCTATACCCAATCACTCCAAAGATGCCGCCTTCATTTATATCAAGGGTTAAATCATCGACAGCTTTAATCTGGTTATTCGTTGTTGTAAATGTTTTGCTCAAACCCTTTATCGAAATCAACTAGATCAGATCCCCCTTTACTGTTCAAATTTAAATAAAAAACGCCTTTCTGCAAGAGAACAGAAAGACGTATACACAACTACAATCATTTCGTTCTCTTATCTGCCAAAGCAGCTACTTTGCAGGAATTGGCACCTTTCAAACAAAATGCATTTGAGGTTGCCGCGGTTTCATAGGGCCAGCCCCTCCACCGCTCATGATAAGAGTATGCTTATTTAATTTAGAATCAATAATAAAAATATTAGCAGTTCCACCCGACGCTGTCAATACAAATCAACCGTCATTTGCAAATAATTCTGGTTTATATTTCATCAAATAGCTGTAGATGTTCGGTATGGAATGAAATGCATAGACTTTTTCTTTTATCTCTCCGTTGTCTTTAAACAGTAAACACGGTACACTTTCAATTTGATAGTCCTGCATGTATTGAGGATGTAGTGACGCATTCATTTCATAGAAAATATTTTCCTGATGAACAGACTCAATTTTGTCCAGCATGGTTCTGGCCAGCGCACATGTGCCACAAAATGGGGTATAAATATATAAAATGTAATGATCTTTTTCCAGGTCGTTTTCTTGTATCTGCTGCAATCGAATCACCCTAAGCCAAAAATATCGGATTAACTGCAATCTCAGCGCCTACAAGTGCTTCTGCCAGCATGTGGACAGGTGTAGCCGCCACCTCCCGAAATTCACTTTCAATATGGATATGCCGGGCATGTGGAAGTTCATGGGTTAGCTGCCGGCGGATTTTGCTGCCTGAATCATCCTCATCAACCAGTATATAAACATCCCGGTTGTCCAAATCGTGCTTGTCAAGCAGTTCATCCATTTTTCAACACCCAGTGTCCCATGTGTGCATATAATTTCGGTATCCTCATCGGTAAGCACTTTTTGATTTGCAGCTTATCTGTTAATCCTTCCACTATAATAACTTTTTCGCTGCTATGTGTCATTCGCGTTGCACTCCTTAAAGAGAACATTTCTTATTCTTATGTCCAATTAAGCATATCCTATGATTTCCAGCGTCATTTTTAATTGTACAAAAAACTGACTTGCACTACCTTAGGCAAGCCAGTCATACGTTTTCACGAGGAAAATTAATCTTCTTTAACCGCTGCTTCATATTGCTCAGCAGACAATAGGTTATCAAGATCCGCTTCATTAGCCGGTTCCACAACAATCATCCATGCTTTATCATATGGCGATTCATTGACAAATTCCGGGCTGTCTTCCAGTTCCTCGTTAATTTCGACTATTTTTCCGGCAATCGGAGCGTACAGCTCAGAAACCGTCTTGACGGATTCAACACTGCCAAATGGCTCATCGGCTTCAATTTCTTCACCTTCCTCAGGCAGCTCAACAAAAACAATATCTCCAAGCTCATCCTGGGCAAAATCAGTTATCCCGATGCGTACTTTTCCGTCTTCTTTCTTAATCCATTCATGCTCCTCTGTGTATAGCAGGTCTTTCGGCAGGTTCATGCAAATCCCTCCATCAACATAATATCATTTTCAGCATACTAGGTTCATGCCTATTTTTCTAGTATTCAATCTTATTTTTCCAGCCAATATTCATTAAAGGTCTCTTCTTTGAAACCAACTGTTACCTTCTCCCCGTCCGTGATAATCGGCCGTTTGATAAGCATGCCATCCGAAGCAAGCAATTCTGCCATTTCTTCAGTACTTGCATCCTTTATTTTGTCTTTAATATTCTGTTCACGGTACTTTTTGCCGCTTGTGTTGAAAAAATTTCTTTGCCGGCAGACCACTTTTAGCAATGAAATCAAGCAGCTGTTCTTAGTTGGTGGTGCGTCCACAATATGTACGTCCGTATAGGCAATGTCGTGGTTATCGAGCCACTTTTTTGCTTTCTGACAGGTGCCACACTTAGGATACCAATAAACGTTAATGCCATGTGCTTCCCCCCCTTTACTTTTCATTGTTGGTCAAGTTCATTATAGCAAAGAAACTAGCGGATGGGCGAGCTGAACTTTGAAATTTCGGAGATTCCCCTGTGAACATCGGGATGTTGATTGTGAACTTCGGGATTTTAATTGTGAACTTCAGCCGAATTTGTGACAACTTCAGCCAAATCCAATATAAACAAGCAAAAATGCCCCACAAGTAAGCGAGGCATTTTGCAACTTTTTCAATTAGACGACATATTGTTCTTCTTCAATAATCGTTTCTGCAATGGCCCGTTTTTGGAAATGACATCAATTGGTGTGTGGCGGGTCAGTTTTCGCAATGATGACAGCATCATGCGCAGCGTATCGCCTGATTCGGCAGCAATTAACGTTTCTTTCGCATCGGCTTCCATCCGGTTGAATGCTTCCTGGACGTATACTTGTGTATAAAGAAGCTTTTGCTTGTGTTTTTCCACGCCGTCTTTACCGATTGCTTTTTCCGTCCGAAGAATGGCTGATTCCATGTTGTACACTTCATTGACCATATCTGCCAGATTGACGAGAATCTCCTGTTCGTTTTCGAGTTTTTGCATATATTTCTGAGCAGCGAGTCCGGCACCGAGCAGCACCATTTTCTTAGCACTTTGCAGCAAATATTTCTCCTGTTCGAGCGGGGCGTCACCAGGTTCTTCCGGCATCAGCATCATGAGCTCTTCCTGCAGCTGCTGGGCTTTGTCAAGAAGCGGCAATTCCCCTTTCAACGCTTTTTTCATCAGCGTTCCAGGCACGAGCAGCCGATTGATTTCATTAGTCCCCTCAAATATCCGGTTAATCCGTGAGTCACGGTACATTCTAGCTACTTCATACTCCTCCATGAACCCATAGCCACCATGCAACTGAACAGCTTCATCCGCAACATAGTCGAGGCATTCCGTTGCAGCGAATTTATTCATGGAACATTCAATCTGATATTCGGCGATCGCTTTTGCCACTTCCCGGCCATCCTGGAGCTGTTCTTCCGTCAGTGAACCCAGCCGCTGTTCAAACAGTCCGACAGTGCGGTATACGGCGCTTTCGTTCGCATAGGTTCGTGCTGCCATCGTGGCCAGTTTTTCTTTTGTCAGTGCAAAGGAAGATATAGGTGTATTGAATTGTTTCCGTTCATTCACATACTTAGTTGCGACTTCGATTCCGCGTTTGGATCCGCCTACACCGCCGATAGCCAGTTTATAGCGGCCGACATTCAAAATGTTGAAAGCAATCTTATGCCCTTTTCCTTTTTCACCCAGTAAATTCTCAACTGGAACTTCAGCATCTTCCAGAATCAGTGTGCGGGTGGACGAGCTCTTGATTCCCATTTTCTTTTCCTCGGGGCCGGTCGATACACCGGGAAAATCCCGTTCCACAATAAATGCGGAGAAATGTTCCCCATCGATTTTGGCGTACACAACGAACACATCAGCAAAGGCAGAGTTCGTAATCCACTGTTTTTCCCCGTTCAAAATATAATGTGTCCCGGCTTCATTCAATGTAGCCGTTGTTTTGGCACTCAGTGCATCAGAACCAGAACTTGGCTCTGTGAGTGCATAGGCCGCCAGCAGCTCACCAGTTGCCAGTTTTGGCAAGTAGCGCTGCTTCTGGTCATCATTGCCAAAGAATACGATGGGCAAAGAGCCGATGCCGACATGGCCGCCATGTGTAATGGAAAAACCGCCGGCCCGTGCAAATTTTTCCGTTATGACAGACGAACTGATCTTATCCAGGCCAAGACCGCCGTACTCTTCCGGAACATCAGCACCGAGCAAACCGAGGTCACCGGCTTTTTTAGCAAATCAACCGAATGCTCGAATTCGTGGTTTTCAAGATTATCGATTTTTGGCATCACCTCGCCGTCAATAAAGTCATCGGTGGTTTTGCCGATCATTTTATGCTCTTCAGTGAAATCCTCCGGTGTGGTTATATCATTTGCTTGCACGTCATCAACCAGGAATCCCCCGCCTTTAAACAACTTTTCTTTCGTTTCGCTCATATGAATCGTTCCTTTCCGTAATGGAATTTTTAAAAGAGGTTGCACTTCTTTAAGCCTGCGAATTTGTGAACTTTATCATTTGAAATGTGAACTTTGGCACTTGGTGCGTGAACTTTAGCATATATTTGATGTTAACTTTAGCGAATCTACAGTGAACTTCAGCATTTACGCCACATCACGCTGAAAACCGTTTTAACAATTTCACCGTTTACAATAATTCAAACACGCCGGCTGCTCCCATGCCGCCGCCAATACACATCGTGACAACCCCATACTGCACATGGCGCCGCTTCATTTCATGGATAAGGCTTAACGTCAGTTTTGTCCCGGTCATGCCAAGCGGGTGGCCGAGGGCAATCGCGCCGCCGTTGACATTGACGATTTCCGGATCCAAGTCTAATGCCTGGATCACGCGGAGTGACTGTGATGCAAATGCTTCATTCAATTCAATCAGCCCGATATCAGATAGTTCCAGCCCGGCGATTTTCAGCGCTTTCGGCACTGCTTCTACCGGCCCTACACCCATGATTTCCGGTTCAACACCGGCAACAGCGAATGAATGAAATTTAGCGAGCGGCTTCAGTCCTTCTGCGTCCGCTTTTTCTCGGTCCATGACGAGAACAGTTCCAGCTCCATCACTCATTTGCGAAGAATTGCCCGCTGTAACTGTTCCAGTTGCCGCGAATGCAGGCTTCAGTTTGCCAAGAATCTCTTTTGTTGTTTCCGGACGAACCCCTTCATCCATCTCAAATGCCGATTTTTTCTCTTCCACTTTATTTTTGTCATCGATTAACCGTTGCGTCACTTCTACAGGCACAATTTCGTCATTGAACTTTCCTTCTTTCAGTGCATTTGCAGCACGCTGATGGCTTCTGGCAGCAAATTCGTCCTGCTCCTTTCGGGAAATGCCGAAACGATTAGCTACTTCTTCTGCTGTATGCCCCATCTGCATGTAATAGCCTGGTGCATCCTGGACAAGTTTTGTATTTGGTTTGATGACATGACCGCCCATTGGAATCAGACTCATAGATTCAGCCCCGCCGGCGATCATCGTATCGCTTGCACCAAGCATGATGCGTTCTGCTGCGTAAGCAATACTTTGCAGCCCTGACGAACAGTAACGGTTAATCGTAATACCAGGCACGTCTTTATTTAATCCGGCAAGCCCGGCGATGTTGCGAGCCATGTTCATGCCCTGCTCCGCTTCCGGCATCGCACAGCCAATAATCACGTCATCAATGTTACCATCATAATTTCCTGCCCGTTTCAGGGTTTCTTTTATCGTTAATGCGGCCAGGTCATCCGGTCTTGTGTTTGCCAATGATCCTTTATTTGCTTTTCCTACAGGGGTCCTTGCTCCTGCAACAATGACTGCTTCCTTCACGATTTCTCCCCCTCCTTGAATTTAGTTACGCAATGGCTTTCCTTTCATAAGCATGTGCTGCATCCGCTGCTGTGTCAGCGGTTCGCCAATCAGACTTAAGAATGCTTCACGCTCCAGATCAAGCATTACCTGCTCGTCGATACGTGTTCCTTCCTTGATGCGCCCGCCCGATAAAACGTACGCCAGCTTTTCTGCTATTTTCAAATCATGTTCTGATGCATATCCGCCGAATTTCAAGGACTTTGCCCCTAGCAGCATGGCAGCATATCCCGCATCGCCGACAACAGGGATTTTTTCCCGCTTAGGTGGCTGGTAACCTGCTTTCGCAAGTGCCAATACCTTTTGTTTCGCATCATGAAGCAAGTGATCCGGGTTGACACTAATCGCATCATTGCTGTTCAAATAGCCATTTTCGCGTGCTTCTTCCGCTGACGTGGACACTTTGGCCATCGCCACTTTTTCAAACACATCGTTCGCAACCTTGGTCAAATCAAAGTTGACACCATCCGGCAGATTGCGGAGTTCTTTCAGGTAAAGTTCTTTGGTTCCGCCACCGCCGGGGATGAGCCCGACGCCAAATTCCACAAGACCCATATACGTTTCCGCTGACGCTTGTATGGATGCTGCCGGCAGGGACACTTCCGCACCGCCGCCGACCGTCATATTGAATGGTGCGGCAACAACCGGCTTATTTGCGTATTTGATATTCATAGCCATGTTCTGGAATTGGCGCACAACCATATCCAATTCAAAGAAATCTTCATCCTGCGCAGCCATCAGCATCATGCCAAGGTGGGCACCAACACAGAAATTTTTTTCCCCTGGTTACCGATCACTAGGCCTCGTAGTTCTTATCCACTTCTTCCAATGCATCGTTGGCCATTTTAATAATGTCAAGGCCAATTGCATTTCCCTGTGAATGAAATTCCAGTCCAGCAACACCGTCTCCCAAATCTATTAAACTTGCACCGGCATTCTTTTTGATGACTCCTTTGTTATCTTTTAAACGCTTCAGGTTAATCTCTTTTGGGTTGAACTGCTGCTGTTTGTATTCGCTTTCCTCGTAATAATAAACATTGCCCTTTTCTGTTTGATAGAAGGATTCCTTTCCTTCGTCCAGCATCTTCAATACCCAATCCGGAACGGTCTCCCCCTCTTCCTGCATTCGGTCAACTGATTGACGTACACCGATGGCATCCCATGTTTCAAATGGTCCAATTTCCCAGCCGAATCCCCATTTCATCGCTTGGTCAATAGCAACGATGTCGTCAGCAATTTCACCGGTAAGTTCCGCGGAATACAGGAGCACCGGTTTCAAAATGTTCCAAACCAAATCGCCGGCTCTATCATCTTTCGCCGTTACAAGCGCTTTCAATTTCCGACTTAATCCTTTTTCCTGCTGGGCCATTTCCGTGGCGTTGGTTTTCAGTTTTTCCGATCTTCATATTCTAGTGTTTCCGGGTTCAGCTCATAAATCGTGCTTCCGTCTTTTCCTTTTTCTTGAGGAAAAATCCCTGGCCGCTTTTGGCCCCAAGCCAGCCTTTATCCAGCATTTGCTGCATGAAATCAGGGATTTCAAATATGTCTTTCTCCTCACCGTCCACCTGTTCACGCACATTGTTGGCAACGTGAGCGAAGGTATCCAGCCCGACAACATCCAATGTCCGGAATGTAGCGCTTTTCGGCCGTCCAATCATTGGACCGGTTACTGAATCAACCTCACCGATGCTGTAGCCACCGTTCAGCATTTCCTGTACGGTAACCATCAATCCATAGGTTCCGATCCGGTTGGCGATAAAGTTTGGTGTATCTTTCGCCTCCACAACCCCTTTACCGAGAACGTCTTCGCTGAACGTTTCATGAATTCCAGCACATCCAGGTCTGTCGCTTTCGTCGGAATAACCTCCAGCAATTTCAAATAGCGGGGCGGATTGAAAAAGTGTGTTCCGAGAAAATGCTTGCGGAAATCCTCCGAACGCCCTTCTGCCATATCCTCAACGGAAATACCGGACGTATTGGAACTGACAATGGTTCCTTCTTTTCGGTAATTGTCGACGTTTGCAAATACTTTCTGCTTCACTTCCAGGTTTTCAACAACTACCTCTATAATCCAGTCAACTTCGGCCAGTTTGTCCATGTCATCGTCCATATTGCCGACTTCAATCAGATCCATGCTCTTTTTTGATGTGATTGGTGATGGTTTTTGCTTCAATAGTGCTTTTTTACTGTCAGCAGCCATCCGGTTCCGGACAGCACGATCCTCCAATGTTAAGCCTTTCTTTTTCCGCTTCTGTCCGTTCGCGCGGCACAATATCAAGCATGATGGTCGGTATGCCGGCGTTTGCCAAGTGTGCCGCAATACCGGATCCCATAACACCGGACCCAAGCACCGCGGCTCGCGTAATCGTTCGCTTCATGTTTCCTCCCCCTATCCTTGTTTGAATGAATACTCATTCATTTTAGGCTAAAAATAAGAGATAGTCGCCTATCCATCTATTACCCAGTATAAGTTATATTCTGATATTTCGCAATAAAATAAGCAATCTTTTTAAGGAAAACTTTCATAGGGGCGTAAAGTGCGTTAAAATAAGAACGGCTTGAGTTGGGGGCATTACGTTTGAATCACACAAACGAAATGGACGTTTCATCTATGCAGTTTCGTCCATGGAAAGGGTCGAAAACGATGAATAAAAATGGATAACAGAATATGCTCAAATAATTATTGGTGCTTCACTTGTGGCGCTATCATACAACCTGTTTCTCTTGCCCGCTAAACTTGCCGCTGGGGGAATTTCCGGTGTCAGTACGATTTTGTTCGAATTATATGCATTAAGTCCTGCGCTGACACAGTTTTTAATCAACCTTCCCATTTTCATTATCGGCTGGATTGCACTTGGATCAGACTTTAGCTGGAAAACGTTGGTTGGTACATTTTGGGTCCCGTTCATCATTTACCTGACAGCTGAGTTCCCTTATACCGTTTCCAACCCCCTTTTAGGTACCATTTATGGTGGTATTATTTTAGGTGTCGGGCTCGGTACCGTCTATAAAGGAGGAGGATCCACCGGTGGAACAGCAGCTATCGCCCAAGTCGTTAAAAAATTCACCGGACTGTCAAGCGGGTATTCCCAGCTCATTGTTGATGGGTTCGTCGTTTTTCATCGATTATTGTTTTCAATCTGGAACTGACATTGTTTGCGCTCATGTGTATTTATATCACAAGCAAAACGATTGATGTCGTACAATTGCGCACGTCCGCATCCAAACTGATTATGATCATTACAGAAGAAGAGAAAAAATCCAAAACCTTATCAGTAATCAAATTGACCGCGGCCTAACGAAAGTGCGGACGATTGGCGGCTATTCCAATCAGGACAAAACGATGATCCTCTGTGTTGCCGAACAGCAGGAAGCAGTGAAACTGAAAAAATCACTCCAGGATGAAGAACCAACTACATTTGTCGTGTTTATCAGCGCCTCGGAAGTATTAGGACGCGGATTCTCACTGGATAAGTACTACGGGCAGAAATTCTAGAAATGTAAAGAAATCGGCTATCAAGCCGATTTTTTTTACACGTTAGGGAAGTATAAAATTTTAGCTAAGGTGATTACTCGATGCAGTGAAAGTCTTCTGATAATACCTTTAACGCTATTCAAGTTTTCTTTAAAACGGACCGTCCCCCATATCCTGCTTAATCTGATGTTTGAAACTTTCCGAATAGATTCTTTCCGATTCACTTACTTGACGGCCGTCTTCATCAATCGTTACCTTTTTCCCTCTTAATTTTGCTGTCAAATCAACAATCACACCAACCCCGAGAACCCCGCCACACAAAATTAGGATAAATGCCCAGACAGGCACAACTGATTCCTCCCTTTACAATCCCTTTATGTATCTTACGTTCCAGCTCGTGAAAAAGTTTCATCACAGAGAATTATTATTCGACTGAATTTTGTGACTAATGTCTGTCGGCAATAAATCGTAATCATTCCTATTTACAAATCGTAATCATTACGGTAATATAAACTAATCCTATGAATAAGGGGATTTTAATCATGAAACTGAAAATAACAATTGTTCTTTTTTCATTATAGTACTTATCACAGCAGGATGTACGTCTTCTGAATCTGACTTAGATAATAATGCCGACTTAACGGTATATACATCGATCTACCCCATTCAATATGTGGTAGAGCGGATTGGGGGTGAAACGGTTTATGCCGAATCCGTCTATCCCCCGGGAGTTGATGCGCACACATACGAGCCAGCAGCCAGAGAAATGACTGCCATTGCCGATGGTGACGCGTTCATTTATCTTGGTGCCGGATTGGAGGGTTTTGCTGAGACAGCGGCAGATGCACTGGCATCACAGGATATAAAGCTAGTGGAAATAGGAACGAATGAAGAACTTTTTTCATGGAGATGTTCCAAACCACGAGGGACATAACCATGGTGACCATAACCCGCATATCTGGCTGGATCCAATTCGCATGATGGACATGGCTGACCTTATTAAGGATAAACTAATCGAACTGTACCCGGACAATAAAGCAATATATATAAAAACTTCAACACTCTGAAGGAGGATCTGCTGGCATTGGACCAAGCGTTCCAAAACACACTGCAGTCTAAAAGCAATAAAAGATACTCGTCTCCCATGCCGCCTATGGGTATTGGGAGGAACAATACGGCATTGAACAGATTGCTATTAGCGGCTTAGCATCGAATGATGAGCCATCGCAAAAAGAGCTGACCAGTATCATCGATAAAGCAAAAAATACGACATGGACTACGTGCTATTTGAGCAAAACAGTTCGGACCGTGTTTCTGACATCATTCAGGAGCAGATCGGTGCAAAAGCGCTATACATTCATAACCTGTCCGTATTGACGGAAGCTGATATAAACGAAGGCGAAGATTATATGTCTTTAATGAAACACAACCTGGACGTGCTTAACCAGGCAACCGAGTAGGAGGCATTCAGAATGACGGAACCAATTATATCCACAACCAGCATCACATACGCCTATGAAAGCAAAAACATTTTGACAGCTATCAATTTTGAGCTGAAGAAAGGTGCTCTTATGGGATTGGTCGGACCAAATGGCGGCGGCAAGACGACATTGATTAAAATGATTCTCGGACTCCTGCGGCCTGACAGCGGAACAATTCGCCTGTTTGGACAGCCTATCCAACAGTTTAAAGACTGGAGCAAAAATTGGATTCGTTTCCCAAAAGGCAAACACATTCAATAAAGGATTCCCGGCGACTGTATTTGAAGTGGTTTCTATGGGGCTCACAGCGAAAATCGGCTACTTAAAATTTTTCACCGGTAAACACAGACAACAGGTGCTCAAAGCCATTGATCAGGTCGGTATGCGCGACTACGCATATCAAAATATCGGCCATTTATCCGGCGGCCAGCAACAGCGGATTTTTATAGCACGAGC
The DNA here is from genome assembly GCA_001311805.1 of Lentibacillus juripiscarius JCM 12147. The sequence goes on from BBCA01000013.1 coordinate 12,653, forward strand.
CCTTGTCAGCGATCCGGAATTGCTCATTTTGGATGAGCCAACGGTCGGTGTTGATCAGGAAAATGTCCAGCGCTTTTACCAGCTGCTTCATGAACTGAACCGTAAGCATGGTATCACCCTAATGCTTGTGACGCACGATACCGGGGCCATGACGAGACATGCTACCGATGTTGTCTGCTTGAATGAAACGCTGCATTTTCACGGGGACCCGGAAGAATATGAAAAACTGACCAGGCAGGATCTTTCCGAATTATACGGCCATCCCATCAACAGCCTGACACACGAACACTGAAACAGGGGGAAACACAATGTTTACAGACTTTCTCGAATATGACTTTTTACGGCATACCTTTTATACCGGGCTGTTAATCGGAATCATTGCACCGCTCTTAGGAACATTCATCGTTGTCCGGCGGCTTTCCCTAATCGCAGACGCCTTATCCCATGTAACATTAGCAGGGATAGCATTCGGCCTGTTTGTGGACAAAAATTTGCAATCGGTGTTGCACCACTGTACAGCGGGATGGGATTTTCGGTGCTTGGTTCGATTTTCATCGAAAAACTGCGCGCTGTATACAACGCTTATCAGGAGCTGGCCATCCCGATCATTTTGTCTGGTGGCGTCGGGCTAAGTGTTATTTTTATTGCACTTGCAGACGGCTTTAATACTGATCTGTTCAACTATTTATTCGGATCCGTATCTGCGGTGAGCAAAAAAGACTTCTACGTCATACTTGGCATTTCCATTCTCATCATTGCTGTCATCTGGCTTTTCTATAAAGAACTGGTCACCTTATCCTTTGATGAAGAACATGCTGTTGTTTCCGGTATTCATGCCAAACGGATCCATTTTCTGTTCATCGTCCTGACAGCACTTGTGATTGCAGCGTCTATCCGAGTTGTCGGGGTTCTGCTTGTATCTGCACTCATGACGCTGCCTGTCGCTTCCGCCATGCGGCTGGCAAAAGGGTTCCGGCAAATGATGCTGTTCTCTGTTCTTTTTGGTGAGTCGGCTGTTATAATTGGTCTAATTACAGGCTACTATTTCAGTATCCCGCCGGGTGGAACGATTGTACTTGCATCCATTGCCATCCTGCTTGCGGCCATTGGAAAAAAACGATTGTCTTACAATTCAGGGGGGATTCCACATGGAGCTGAATGATGCTATAAAACAATTGAAAGCCCACGGGTATAAAACAACAGCCAAGCGAAAAGATATGCTGACATTTTTGCTGTGGCGGATGGTTACCGGACAGCGAAAGATTTAATCGGCTATCTCGAACCAATGTATGAGGGTATCAGTTTTGATACTGTCTACCGCAACCTGCACTTGTTTAACGAAGTCGGCGTGCTGGAAACAACCGAACTAAATGGGGAAAAACATTTTCGCTTCAGCTGTTCCCACCACCACCATCATCATTTCATCTGCAAAGACTGTGGAAAAACAAAAGAAATTGCCGTCTGCCCGATGGATGATGTCAGGCATTCTCTCGGGGGCTATGAAATTGAAGGGCATAAATTTGAAATATATGGATTGTGCCCTGTCTGTCAATAAGAAGAAGTAACGAGGCCGCACCTATTTTGGTGCGGCCTCGTTTCATTGTTCAGCTAAAAAGCATTGCACTTTAACCAACTACTTCTTCGACTACTTTTGATTCTTCGCGATGAAGCATGTTTTTCTGAATAACGCCGTCAACTGGTTTGTTTAATTGCTGCTTCAGTTCATTCGCATCATCTGGTTCACCGGTTACATAAAGCCGCTCCCAGCCATTGTCCTTGGCAAGCTTGTCCAATTTCGATGCAATACTTTTATACCAGCGCTGCTTGTTTGCTTCGTAGCGAGCCTTGAATTGCTTCTGCTGTACGTTTCGGCCGCCGGATCCCATGGACACATCTGCTTTATGGGGGCCTGTATGCTGACGCCATTCATCCGTATCAAGATCGAGTTCATAATGATACGTGAGAATCACTTCATTCAGGTATGTTTCAATAACGTTCACCCGATTTTTCTGAACGAGAATGATGCCCGTTCTCGGATAGGCGTTCCGTAATTCTGTCAGCTGCTCCAGCTGTGGTGTATCCTCCCAATAAATTCCGTCTGCACCTGCATCTGAACATGCTCAGCAAACCACACCTCTTCATCGGCTGTAGCGAACACGATGACGCCTTTTCGAAATTCCAGTTCGTTATCTTCAACATATTGTTTCACTTTTTCTTTCACACGTTTGAAACTTTCCAGCTCATCACGGTTATTTGCCTCCTGCAGATAAGTTTCAAAGTTCCGCAGTCCATTTTTAAAATGAATTTTCCAGCCACCTGACTGATTTTCTGGGTCAGACGGATCCGTATTCAAATACATCGTAAAGACTTTGCCAGGCCCATCTCTTCTTACATGTTCAAGCTGCTTTATCTGCTTGGCGAGATTCATTCGGCATCGGCACTCCTTTATTCAAAGTTCGTTCTTACTAGTCTGTTGCCGAATTACGCCGGTTTTAAACGTTTACGTGATAAGCTTCAGGCCGACCGCTCCTGTAATGACCATACTGATGCACAATAGTCGTCGCCAATCTGCCGACTCTCCGTAAAAAATCATGCCCATAACTGCACTTCCTGCCGTACCGATTCCAGTCCAAATGGCATAGGCGGTACCCATTGGCAGCCCTTCCATCGCCAGCGTCAAAAGAATAAAACTCATCAAAAAGCCGCCAATAAGCCATACAAAGGATATAAAAGATTTTTCCTGATTTACTTTACTAATCCCCATAACACCGATAACTTCGCCAAATCCAGCGATGATTAAATAGACCCAATTCATGATTCCCGCCCCCTTTCCTGTTCATCTGTTACTAATTTTAATCCGATTACACCGCTTAACAGTATCAGGATGAGGAAAATTTTAATAAAACGGAAGGGTTCACCAAAGACGACAATTTCCAATATGACTGTTCCTGTCGCGCCATCCCCGCAAATACTGCATACGCCGTGCCTACTGGGAGCTTTCTGGAAGCAATAATCAACAGATGCATACTCGCATAAATCGCAACTGCAGTTAGAATCCATGTAAAAATACTGTTAGCGTGCTTCAGACCGACAACCCAGCCTATTTCAAACAATCCCGCAAGAAATACGGTGTTCCAGCTCTTATTCATTCGTCGCACCTCCATTAGAAGAACTTGACTTTCACCAAGTCTTTTTAGTTAAACTCTTAGGTTGTTGTTTTTCCTGTACAGTTGATGTAAAACTGCGCACTGAAAAATTATCTTTCGTAGCACTTTCTCTCGTTCTAATGATAGATTAGTGCTTGAATTCGCTTCGGCAGAATACTTCGCTTTCACCCACAGGGCATAAGCGCGACATCTACTCAAGCTCTCTACGCTCGCTTTCGTAGTGTCTTCTTTACCGCGGGCACGGCTTCAGCCTCCGTGGCGGAAAACCGCCGCTGCTCAGGTCTAGACACGTGCTGTTCCCGCAGGAGTCTACGTATTCTGCCTACGCTGGTAGTGGTGTTCTGATTATCGAAAGGGGAAAGCCATCGAATTTACGTTACACGGACTTTTATTTCCTTGAACAGAAAATTATTCTAAGCGCGGAAGAATGCGAGACTCTAGAATACAGTCTACTTACAAAAAAAGCCCGGGAAGATATCTATCCTTAGATATCCTCCCGGGCTTTTTTCCCTCCGTGTACACATCTCTGTGCGTTTTCTCTTGGACCTGTCCAGCAAGTGCTGCGGAACCCTAGAAAACTTCTGACATTATTATACTGTATCATTTCCAACCGGTCAACTATGCGTCATGAAAACGCGCTGCTGCTGCCCTTAGTGCCGCTTTCAATTTCTTCAAATCCTCACTGCTTACATCCATTTCCCCGTATCGCACCTTTTGATAGGTGCCCAGATCTATCGCTACGTCTATCCGGCCGAGCCATTCTTCAACCGTTTCAGATGATTTTCGCCCGTATCCTTGTTCTGCGGCAGTATATTCGAAATCAAAAACAAGCTTGCGTACTGGATGGGCCGGTCTCTTGAACAGCCGTTCCCACTTGTCCTTCCAAGCACGGGTGTTTTGGTGGGGCCCGCCGGCCAGTTCTGCATAGGATACCGCCGGATTGACATCAGCAGGATCTGGCCGTTTCGCCTTTCTGGTAAAAAATCGAACCGCAAAAACAGTGCAACACCAATAATCAGGCTTGCCATTCCCCAGTAAATGTATGGCGCCAGGATTTCCATAAGGGATGGCCCAAACTTGTCGTCACTGTATTCCTGCTGTCCAGGCCCCATCTTCAAGGACCCTTTATCCGTCTCTTCTAGTTTGTCAACTTTGATAAATTGTAACAATAAAGCAGCCTGGCTAAAAACGACTGATAGAACGTAACTGATTCCTTCCGCCAGTTTCACGAATGCATAACGTCCCCAATCAGACAACCAATAAAGCTGACGGAGCCTGCTGTTAACAAACCTGTTACGTACAGCCACAGTTTCCGGCTGAACCGCTTCCGATCCTTTCTTGCGATGACCAGCAAATGACTGGCAAGGTAACCGAAAACTAGCACAACAAACTGCAGGCAAACATAGGCAATGATTACTGCCTCATTCACAAGAAGAAACAGTGCACCACCCAGGAACAGTGTGGCGAACATATATGTGTTTTCCTTTGCTGGCATGGAATCCGCTGCAATTGCAATGTAGCGCCATGTCCATACAATGGAAAAAGCCGGCAGCCAGTGGAACAGGATAATCAAGAAGGTAAAAAACAAGGCCAATTAGTGGTGCCGTCAGCATGTACCAGCCATAAATCCTGCCGAATCTGAAATAAATTGAAAACAATGCACAAACGAAAGTTACAACAACCAAATAACTGACATGTGGTACCCAGGCATAATGGTAATGCATAACAGGAAAAGCAAGTAGAAAAATAATGATTGCTTCACTAATGAAATGGTATGCATTCGTAATGATGGGATGCTTATTCTGCATGGTGCACCACATCCTTTGCCAGTCGTTTCATCACGGCACCATCATCGTCCGGAGCAACACGGAACATCGCCTTCTGCTGGTGTTTCCACTGCTTTGTAAGCTCCATCGTTCCATCCGGAATGCCACCGATAAACACGATGGCTGTTGGCTTTCTCAGGTGCCGGCCAATGTGGTGGATCATTTTATGGTACGGCACAACCATGGACTGGCGATGGATTCTGGCCATCGTTTCCAATGCTTGCATATAGTGTGTTTTCCCTTCCCCTTCCGGCAAATGCACATATGGGACATTGCCTGGTTTGCGCGCATTGATGAATAACTGGTATGGTATCCCTTTTCGGTGGCAATCTTGCACAAATAAGCACAAAAGGACAGTGACCTTTCCAAGTGTTTGCTGAGCTTTGTCAGATGCGAGTTATCGGCAACACTAATATTGACGATAAACACGAGGCCCATATCGACATTCTTTTCATATACATTTGTCTGCAGTGTCTGTGTTTTGGCCGATGCTTTCCAATTAATCCGGTGAAAAGGGTCACTGTAATGATATTCCCTCGTCCCCACCGGCAGCTGCACATCTTCAAAAGGAGAAAACAAGCTCCACTGCTTTCCCTGCATCATGTGCACAACTTCTTCAAACCCACGGACCGGCAACAGGCTCGGAAAAACAACGAATTCTGTATAAAATTGGGCTGAATAGGTCAAGGTTACTTTCCAAAAATTGAACAAGTGTGGAAAAGTATAACTTATACCTTTCATTCGTGCTGTTCCGCGGTGCTCCGCAGTAATCGGCAAGTCAATGGCTGTCTTCCGTTTCCCCATCACTGTCAGCGGCAGACTATATTGATTCCGGTACCAATCAGCCGCTTTGACAAAATCGGCCGGTTTGATGGCAGGACCGGTATAAAACTGAAATTCTCCATTGACCATTGGAAAGATCGATTTGTTTTGCAGGACAAATGGCAGTACTGCTTCATCACCCGGGAATAGACGTACCGTGGCTCGGGGGTTTTCCAGTTCCAGCCGCTCCCCTATTTTTTATCATAAATCTGGCTGACTATGTAATAAGCAGCAAACAAGCCTGTGACGAGAAAGGCGGCCGATCGGTCAAAAAGATACCGATGACCGAAAAGACAACCATCACTACCAGCACGTATTCCATGTTTTTCAGATTGTCCGTGCCAAATTCCTTCCGCCAGTTCATTTGCTGGCGGCTCCCTTCTCAACCGGCACGGAAACAACCTGCAATATCTCCTCTGCAACTTGCCCCGCTGTCTTTTTGATGGAAGCTTCCATCGTCAGGGTGAGCCGATGTATAAACACATACGGTGCAAGTGTTTTTATATCGTTCGGTGAAACATAGCTGCGGTTGTCTATAAATGCCCGGGCCTGTGCCGAACGCATGAGTGCCAATGCACCCCTTGGACTAATGCCAAGCTCGACATCCGTATGTTCTCTCGTATGCCGGATAAGGTCAAGTAAATAATCTGCCACTGGATCCGAAACTGTGATGAATTTCAGTCGATCCTGGAAGGTGCGTATCTCTTCCAGTGTCAGCATAGGTTTCATTTGTTCGGACGGATCATCTTTGCGGTACGTTTGCAGCAGCTGCTTTTCTTCCGCACGGCTGGGGTATCCAAGGTCAATTTGGAACAGAAACCTGTCAAGCTGTGCTTCTGGCAGTGGAAAAGTACCATGATTCGTTTCCACCGGATTTTGGGTTGCCAATACGATGAAAGGTGCCGGTGCAGGAACCGTTTCCCCATCAATCGTTGCCTGCTGCTCCTCCATTATCTCCAGAAGACTCGACTGGGTCTTCGGGGTTGCCCGATTGATTTCGTCAGCGAGGAGAACATTTGTCACAGCAGGCCCTGGGCGTAATTCAAACTCCTGCCGCTTCGGATTAAAAAAACGAATCCCTGTTACATCACTCGGCAGCACATCTGGCGTGAATTGCACCCTGCCAAAATCACCATCCACGACTTTTGCAAATGACTTGGCCAGTTTCGTTTTACCTGTACCTGGGACACTTTCCAGAAGTACATGCCCTTGTGCGAGCAGCGCGATAAACAGTAAATCAACAACTTCTTCGCTTCCAAAAATAACATCATTTAACGCTTCTTTTGCCTCCGCAATCTTTTCCATGCCTGAACCAGCCTTTCCTACCACAGCATATTTTTCGATAATTGATACTATTATCACATAATTTGCAGCAAAATAAAAGACGCCGATTGCACACAGATGGGAACGGAGTACATGAAGCTGTATGGATAAATATATTCTTGTCCGCATACATATCTTTTGTAAATGAAATTCAGGACAAGTCAATGGTGAGAGTGATACAGCATGTTTAAAAAATAGCCTCCATCCTGTTCGGGAGTATGTTAGTAGGAATTGGCATCAATTACTTCATTATTCCCAATCATTTAGTAGATGGCGGAGTAACTGGGCTTGGTCTGATTGCCAAATACACGCTCGGACTGAAACCGGGGTTGACGATTATCATCTTGAGTATCCCGCTTTATCTGTATGCATGGTTCCGCTTCCGCTCCTTTTTCTACAACGGAGTACATGGTATGCTGACATCAGCATTTTTCATTGACTTATTCCATCCATTGATGGAGCTGCAGACACCCCCTTTGCTTATCAGTTCAATTAGCGGGGGGGCTGTTACTAGGTACTGGAGTCGGTCTCATGCTGCTGACCAAGACAAGTTCAGGCGGAAGTGATCTCCTCGCACTCATGCTCTCTAGGGGGACTCCGATAAACGTAGGGGTTTTCATCTTCATGATAGACAGTATCGTCATTACATTTGGCTGGATTGTCATTCACGAAACAACCTTGATCTATTCCGGCCTGATGGTTGGCATGATCGGACTGACAACATCCTTTATTACGAGCACATTTTCTTCATGAAAAAAGCAGCTGCGGGAGCATAACCCTGCAGCTGCTTTTTTGTAACTCAATATTGAGGTATTCACCTTATTTTGGTACCTGTTCCTTTTTAATCATCTTTACAAAAGCGAAGACAATCAAAAGTAAGATGACAGTAAATGGCAGTGCGGAAGTAAGCGATGCTGTCTGCAGTGCATTCAGCCCACCGGCAACAAGCAAGACAACAGCAATTGCCGTAATCAGGATGCCCCAGACAATTTTTACAGTAAGTGCCGGGTTAAGACTCCCTCTCGATGTCATACTGCCTAGAATATATGTTGCCGAATCAGCGGACGTAACGAGAAACGTGAAAATAAGAAAGATGGACATAAGGGACAGAATCATCTCCATTGGCAGATCGCCAAATGTTTCAAACAAGGCCACAGCCATATCGGCATTGACAGCCTCGGCAATTTGCGTCCCATTAAATAAATCACTGTACATCGCTGTTCCACCAAAGGCCGCAATCCATAGACAAGCAATCAGAGGCGGGACTACCAACACACCAAACACGAATTCACGAATCGTTCTTCCCCTTGACACACGGGCGACAAATGCGCCCACGAATGGTGACCAGGCAGTTGACCACGCCCAGTAGAAGACGGTCCACTCACGCACCCATGTTTCCCCTGAGTATGGCGTCAAACGCAGACTGTACTGCACAAAGTTGGTGAAATAGTCACCCAGCCCCAGCACAAACGTGTTCAGTATAAATACAGTCGGTCCTGCAATAAACACAAAACAAGCAGCACCAGGCACAAACCCAGGTTCAGATTGCTTAGCCATTTAATCCCTTTGTTCAATCCGGTGCTCGATGAAAGCAAATAAGTAACTAACATGACGGTAGCAATGCCTACCTGAACCCAGACGGATGTAGGTACATGAAAAACAGACTTCAGTCCGCCATTCAATTGCAAAATACCAAGACCCAGTGAAGTCGCAACTCCCATTACGGTTGCAATTACTGCAAGCGAATCGATAGTGCCGCTCAAGGCCCGGTTATTGCCGACAACAGGTTTAATTGCTGTTGAAATCAACCCTTTTTTATCTTTCTTAAACTGGAGAAAAGCAATAATCAGCCCGACGACCGCAAACACGGACCACTGGCTTATTCCCCAATGGAAAAAAGCGTACCCCATCGCAACCCGGGCTGCTTCCTCCGTTTGTGCCTCCAGTCCTGCAAATGGCGTTTCAAAAAAGTGACTCATCGGTTCTGCTACGCCCCAGAAAACAAGTCCGGCACCAAACCCCGCCGAAAAAGCATCCCAATCCAAGTAAAAAATGGATATTCCGGGCGGGAGTCTTTGGGACCAAGCCGAAGCTTCCCATATTTGGTAGCGGAAAGCGCTACTAGAAAGATAATAAAATAAATACCGCCATAAGTAAAACCAACCAAAATTAATGGTCGTAAAACTAAAAAGTGTGTTTGCCGTTTCCTTAAAGGCATCTGTAAAAATGGCCCCGGCAAGGACTAATAGAGCCACTACTGCGGCAGATACGTAAAAAACTGGATTATGATATGTATGTTTTCCATCAACAGTTCCTTTCTGCTCGTTTTCAAGCAATTATCAAATGTAATGTATCCGAAGCAGCTGAATGTTAAACATGACACATACCATTACTGCAAGAATACAGATCCATGACTGCTTTATACGAAGCATCTTTCCCGCCACCATAAAGTTACGGGGTTCATTATACAGTTTCTGTCGGATATCAGCAAATATTCTAAAAGTGTGTATTCAAAAAGGAGGATGAAGAGGTGTCATTTTTACCGGACTTTTTGAATAACCTCTAAAATAAAAAAGACCCGTCCGAAGACAGGTCTTTCTGCTCATTTGATTTAGCGAACTCGCCGTACATGTCCAGCAAAGTGCGAACTCCAGTATGAACTATTCATATCGGCCACCGCAACCCCGCTTTTGTTTTGCGCACCGAGAAATTTGCCGTTACCAAGGTAAATTCCAACATGGCCATTGGTTTTATATGTATTGAAAAACACAAGATCCCCCGGCTTCGCATCACTGTAAGAAACCTTTTACCGGTTGACTGCAGTGCTGCAGTGCTGGACGGAATCGAAATACCGGCTTGTCCAAATGCCCAGGATACAAACCCGGAACAGTCGAAACCACCAGGTCCCTTTCCGGCTACAACATATGGGGTACCCGTTTGTGTATACCCAGCATTAATTGCAGCGGATACATCTCCTCCACCTGTACCTTTGCCAAGCTGTTTTAGGTTTTCGTCATCAGAAGAGGAAGAGGACACTGACGGTGCCGATGGAGCAGCACTGGTTTGGGAAGACTCCCGGCTCTTGAGTTCCTGTTCAATGGACGCAAGGCTTTGGTCCTTATTCTTCAGCTCCGCCTTCATATTTTGCAGGTTTTCTTGATTCTCTTTCAGCTTTTGCTTATCCACTTCATTCTGTTCCTTCTGTGCCAGAATGGTTTCCTTCATTCCGTCGAGCTCTACTTTCATTGCTTTTAGTTCTTCCAGTTTTTCCTTTTTCTCCTTTTTCTTCTGCTCTAATTCATTTTATTGGCTTCCTGCTGCGTTACAAGCTTTTCATCAGATTCGGCGATTTTTGACACAGCAGATACACGGGTAACAAGGTCACTGAAACTTTCAGCTCCGAAAATGACATCCAGAAAACTGACATCTCCACCGCTTTTTTGCAGGGAGACGATGCGGTCTTTCATGATTTCTTTCCGTTTTTCAATCTTTTTCTCCAGTTCCTCGACTTCTGCATCTATTGCCGGTATTTCTTCTTTAGCCACGGCAATCTGCTCTTTTGTCTTCTTCATTTTCTCTTGGTTTTTGTTCAGTGCTTCATTCACACTGTCAATTTTTTCATTTAATTCTTCCAGTTCTGCCATGACATCAGCAATCTGCTCTTCTGCTTCAGATAAATTTGTTTTAACCGCTGAACGCTCATCCTGAACATCCTGCAGCTTTTCCGCCCCGGCCGGAGCAGTGAAAAACAGACTTCCTGCCAGAACCACACCGGCTGTAAAACTAATCATACGTTTTCAACGTTCATCCCTCCGCTTCCTCATAAAATTTCGTCTTTTTATGTACTGGCTATATATACCTAATGAACGCAACTAAATAATCTATGTCGACTATTAATTGTTTAATAGATTTGGGTAATTTGAATTATAGCATTTAAAAATGACATGCATGTAATAGAAATATTACAATTGTATTTCAAATGTATTTTATCGAAGTCTCTTTTCGTAAACTTGTTGGTTTTCCAGTGCAATTGATATAAACTGCGACATAACTTTGTATGAGTGTTAAATCGCCGCTGCGGAAATACACTGGGGTGCTCGTCGCGTTGCAAGCTGATTCGGCGAAGCGTACGCTCCTCGCAACTCGCAGCTAACTCGGTGGATGTTTTGCTCGTCGCTTTCCGTGGGCGGCTGATGAGCCTCCTCATGCTCGTCACGTTGCAAGCTTACCCGGCGAAGCATACGCTTCTCGCAGGTCGCAGATTACTCAGTGAAGTCTTGCTTTGTGCTTGCGCATTGCGGGGTCTCATCTAGGCCTCTGCTCCCACAGGAGTCTCCGTGTATTTCCTTCGCTGGTTTTATTGATTGGAGTAGGAATTATGATAGAAAAACGAATGATCCCACTTCCTAGTCCGGGTGAGTGGAGGGTGGTGACTCCTGCGGGAACAGCACGAGTCTGAAGACCCCGCAGCGGCGGTTTTCCGCGAGGAGGCTGAAGCCGTGCCCGCGGAAAGCATCCACCCGCATCGATCCCGGACTGTGGGCGAGAAATCGTCGTACTTATAGAAAACACTTCAGTAATTATGTCGCATTATATAGAAATTGTTAAGCAGGTTTCATTCTCTGGAATGACGCGAAAAGCAATAATCTTTTAGAAAACAGCCTTATCTAATGACCTTACGTTTTTGAAAATGGTTGCAAACGGGCGATAAAATTGTAAAAATAGGAGATTGACGGAGTTATATTTGGAGATGAAATAGATGAAACATGTTAAATTGCCGGGCAGTCGGGTCATCAAAACCGGTGTCGCCATCTTTATTACAGCCTGGATTTGCCTGTTGCTGGACTGGCCGCCTGTTTTGCAGTCATTACAGCGATTGTCTCAATAGAACCGACTGTATCGGATTCCATTAAGAAAGGAATTGTTCGGTTTCCGGCATCGGCAATAGGATCGGCATATGCAGTACTTTTTATTTCTTTTTTCGGCAATTCACCATTGACGTACACATTGGCAGCTGTATTTACAATTGTGACCTGTTTCCGGCTTAAGCTGCACGCAGGACTGCTTGTCGCTACACTGACTTCCGTAGCCATGGTCGAAGTTATTCACAGCAATTTTTTAATGTCCTTCTTCATTCGGCTCGGCACAACAACGACTGGACTTGCTGTATCCACTATTGTCAATATGTTTGTGCTGCCTCCTGATTACACACAGGAAATCACCAAACGGGTGTACTCGATTGCATATAAAACGGGTATTGCAGTTGAGAGTTTTGTGATATTCTGGACGATGAACACGAGGTGGTTGTCGTGGAACAGGACTTGACGGATCAGATTGACAAAGCTATCCACCAGACGGAGGAGCTTATTCAGTTTCAAAAAGAAGAGGCAAAATATCACCCGCTTGCCGGAAGTGAATGGACGCGATTTCAAGCTGAACAGGAGCAGCTTGTCCGGCTGCGGCTGATTCATTATCATACCGATAATCTGATTCATACATCGTTCAGCACGATGGAACTCCCTGCTGAGAAGCGGCTCGCCATCCGTAATGCAGCTGAAGAACTTGCGGCGTCACTGAAAGACCCCAATTTATATTATAAGAAGGAGCATACGGAGTGGCTGCACCAACTAACCGGCCTGTTCTGGGATCATAATGAGGAAATCACAATCAAGAAGAAACAGCACCCAACCAGTTTTCGGCCGGAATTAATTTTGCTGTATGAGCTTGTCTCTATCTACCATCTGGTTGAGCGATATTACAAGTTAGAGCCACAATAACAGATTGAGCCGTGAACCCTGGGCTAATACTCTCTGCACAGGCAGTAGAGCTCAGCCCGGGATTTCATTTACCAGCAGTTCATAAGAGTTTTTCCTTGCTTCATAGCAGTGCGTATTGGTCAGGATCATCCATTCATCCGTGTTATATTGTGTTTTCAAATGGGCAAGCTCCTGTTTCACCTCAGCAGGATTGCCAACAATGGTCTGGTTACGCATCTTGCGGACCATAGCCATGTCCTCATCGGAGTACGTGTAATTTTTCGCCTCTTCCACGGAAGGCAATTTGCCATCTCCCTCCCCCTTTCGCCTGCTGAACGCTCCACAACTGACTGCTCATGGCGAGTTCTTCCGCTTCAGCTGTTGTTTCAGCACAAATGACGGATACTGCTACAATCTTTTTGCTTCTTTGTCCGGGTGCTTTTCCGTCATTGTTTTCGCATACCGCTGCATAATGCTCGGACCATCCTGATTACTCATGAAATGGCCGAACACATACGGCAGTCCGTATTCTGCCGCCAAAATTGCACTCTTTTCACTTGTACCCAACAGCCACGCCTCCGGTGGTGCTTCCGGTACAGGTGACGGCTTTATTTTAGCGTACATATCATCTTTGGAAAAATCTTGCTGTAAAAATTTGCGCAATTCATCAAGTGATTCCGGCATATGCCGCACATTTTCCAAAAAGTTTCCAGAAAGAGCCATTGATGCTTCCGCAGATCCGCCCGGCGCTCGCCCAATGCCCAAATCTACGCGGTCTGGATACAGTGTCGCCAGCAAATTATACGTCTCCGCCACGCGGAACGGCTTATAATGCGGAAGGAGGACAGCACCTGCACCGATTCGAATGCGTTCTGTTCTTGAACCGATAATTCCAAGCATCACATCGGGATTCGGACACGCCAGACCACCCATATCATGATGCTCTGCAATCCAATAACGTGTATACCCTAATCCGTCTGCTTTAACCGCCAAATCAACAGAAGCGTGCAACGCCTCCTGTGCAGTACTGCCTGAAGCAATAGGCGACTGGTCTAATATACTCCATTTCATTCATGATACCTTCTTTCCTGTGAAATTAACTCAGCAGCTTTCTTTTCATTTGAAATCCTATTGCTATACATCTATTGTTGGTATATACTTTGGAAAATTGCTAACGTGTGAAAAGGTGCTGATATTGTTGAGTTTTTCTATTCGTGAGCCAGTCAATGGGCTCACCCACTTATTTGGCGCAATCATGTCGGTCATTGGCTTGGCTGCCTTAATTGTTAAAGCACTGGAGACATCCGGATCGATCCTTGCTGTAGCCGCTGTCACTATCTTCGGTACAAGCATGATTCTTTTATACAGCGCTTCGGCAACCTATCATATGGTGGTTGCACGGGATCATATAATCGCCTTTCTGCGCCGGGTTGACCACTCCATGATTTTTGTGCTGATTGCCGGAACCTATGCACCATTATGTCTGATCAGCCTGCGTGGCAATACCGGCTGGGTGCTCTTTGCGGTAATAGCGGGCATCGCCTGTGCTGGGGTCACTTTCAAGCTAGTCTGGTTTCATGCGCCCAGATGGTTATCAACTGTATTATATATCGCCATGGGCTGGATTGTCATTTTCTTCAGCCCGCTGCTTGCTCCGATTATCGGAACTGCAGGCATGCTAATGCTTCTCTTCGGTGGTGTGTTTTATACGATTGGCGGATTCATTTACTGGCTCAAGCCACGGTTTTTGTCATTTAAACACATGGGATTCCATGAAATCTTTCACGTTTTTATACTGATTGGCAGTCTCTTTCATTTCATCTGTGTGTACGGCTACGTGCTTTAATACTGCAGTGGCAGAGACTTGCGATAATGTTACCCCCCTGTGGCAATGCGCAGGGGGGTTTGTCTATCGAATGAACAGATCACTTCAAGCATTCTTCTAAATTGGCGTCAATCAGCTTCAGGTCTTCTTCATCCAGTCCAAACGCATCTGCTGTGAGCTGATCGATTCGTTCATTCAGCTTTTCTTCCTGTACATTCAGTGCACCCATCGCTTTTCCTTTGTCTTTAGAATACATATCCTGTCTCGCGGTATGCAAAAGATTGCTTTTTTCCCGCTGGACTTGCAGCATTTGTATAACTGCTTCCGATATCTGTTTCATTTTCTGTTCCGAAACTTCCGGGACCGGAAACTTTTCCAAATCTTTCACTTTCAATTGCGGAAATGTTCTGCGCTGGAACTTGTCAAATTTATAGATGAACCAGAACGTCATGATCCTGGAATTGATTACACCTAAAAGAAACATAGGGTCTCTTTGAAAGTCGATAATATTATTGGAGTTACGGTCGTTTACTATTTCTTTTTCCGTGTAGACAGCATGGATTGCATATGTTGATTTGGAAGGAATCTGCCTTACTAAAATCCTTGGTGACGTGAAGAGTTCCTCCTTCCGTCTGGCGGCGAGGTTCGGGCCATATTGAAGCCAGCTGCCTCCCCAGTCCATAGAATAGCGGCACACATCCCGCCCTTCCAAATACATCCAATATGTATTGTCTATTTGATGGTCACTGTGGTATACCCTGTTTTCTTTCATTGCTTTTGTCTGGGGTGGTTCACCTTTGCCAACTTCGTATGCCACCAGTCCCGATTTCACTGTGGCAATTAATCCTAATTCACGGCTGCCTCCTTCTATCTTTTTCATGATGTCCAGAGCGCGGCGGTTTTTCATCAGTGAAATATTAATGATGCTTTCGTCATCGAGCAATGCATCCGGCTGTACTTCGGCGACAATATCCGTCTTGCCATTACCATATTCACCTAACTTCACCGTTGTCGGTGCTGTTTTCTGGAAAATGATAAAACACGTATCCACATCTGCCTGTTCAAACATGGGTTCGTATATGTTGATAATCTTCAGGTTGCCTGTATGCTCCAGTAAAAATCGGCGCATCTTTTTAAAGGAATCAATCGTCAGGCATGTATTAGGGACAATAAATGCAAACCAGCCGCCGTCGTTCAGCAAATGGTACGAGCGTTCGATAAATAACAGATAGGAATTAAGCTGGTAGTCAGCCAAGTGATAATAGGTACGAAAATACGCTTTTTCCGCATCCGTGAATGCCTTATCCCTTTCGAAAACATATGGCGGATTGCCGATAACAATATCAAACCCGCCCGCCTTCATAATCTCCGGAAATTCCTTATGCCAGTCAAATGCCTGGTTGGAAACCGCCGGATCAGTAATAATTGAATTTCCTGATTTGAAGTTGTCAGCCAATGATGCCGACTGCTTCGTTTTGCCGGCGGTTTTAAGCCACAGCGTTAGCTTGCATATTTCAATGCTCTCTACATTCAAATCGACACCGAACAAATTATTATTCAGGACAGAGCGATAGCTGGTCGTTGCACCTAATTCTTTATTGATTTTGTCCATTTCCAAAACCAGCATATCAAACGCCGTATTCAGGAATGCGCACTTCCTGCGGCGGGATCAAGAATTTTAACCGATTCCAGCCGTTCCTGCAATTCATGGTAAAAAGTTTTGTCCTCCTCTGCCGGCAATTCTCCTTTTCTATCTTCTATCCAGCTGTTCAATGTTTCCTCCAGTAATAGTCTGGTAACACCTGAAGATGTATAAAATACTCCATCCTTCTTCCGTTTCCCTCCCACCGGATTCAATGTTTCGTTCAGGTTTTCCGCTTTTATGGCTTCCATGTCATTGATCGACTGTTCAAAAACATGCCCTAGTATATTCACATGAAGCTCTGTCGAAAAATCATAATTGATTATCTTTTCAAAACGACGAAAAAAATATCATCTTGAATAACTAGTTTGTCTAATTCGGTATCTTTCTTAAATAGGCCGCTATTGATCCCGTTGATACCCATCTCTGGATTTCCTTTATCAATCGAATCGAACCATTCTTTCAGCTGAGCCCATAGAGTTGTTCCATTTCTGTCAGACGATTGTTCGTTGGCTTGAACGATATCCCGGAATAGATGAGCTGACACCAGGCCAGTGTCCTCGCAAAAACAAATGAATATAACACGATCTAGAATTTTTGTGCCTTTTTAAAAATAACTAAATTGCTGCATTCTCTATTATGTTTCCGTAAATGCCCGAACAATTCTTCCCGGATCTCCTGATAGTCCTGATAAAAAGCTTTGAAAATATCGTGTTCTGTACCCCTATTGTGATACCGGTTATCTGTTTCATTCCTGCTCAGTGTAGTATACCGCATTGTTTCACCCGCTTATAAATGGTGCAAATCACCCACATTATAGCACAATAGTATAAGTGATCGTCCAGTTTTTGACATACCAAAACGATTCGTGTATAGTACGAAATGTACGAACATTTAATTTGATTTTAATATAACATTCGTTATTAGGAGAGATATTCATGGAAAACGTATTCGATTATGAAGATGTACAGCTGATTCCGGCCAAATGTGTCGTGAACAGCCGATCTGAATGTGACACATCCATTACTTTAGCTGGACATACGTTTAAACTTCCGGTTGTACCGGCCAACATGCAAACGATTATGGACGAGGACATAGCGGCTGAGCTGGCTGCCGGCGGATATTTTTATGTCATGCACCGGTTTGAACCAGATAAACGTCAGGCTTTTATTCAGGATATGAACAAACGCGAATTGTTCACTTCTATCAGCGTCGGTGTTAAACAAACAGAATATCCGTTTATTGAACAACTTGCGAATGAACAGCTTATACCGGATTTCATTACCATCGATATTGCGCACGGCCATGCAAATGCGGTCATCAACATGATCCGCCACATTAAAGAACATTTGCCAAACAGTTTTGTGATTGCTGGTAATGTTGGCACACCGGAAGCTGTAAGAGAACTGGAACATGCTGGTGCAGATGCAACCAAAGTTGGTATAGGCCCTGGAAAAGTATGCACAACAAAATTAAAAACGGGTTTCGGAACCGGGGGCTGGCAATTAGCGGCACTAAGATGGTGCGCCAAGGCAGCGACTAAACCAATCATTGCTGATGGCGGTATCCGGACACATGGCGATATTGCAAAATCCGTCCGTTTTGGTGCGACGATGGTCATGATTGGCTCCCTGTTTGCCGGTCACGATGAATCCCCTGGTGAAACAGTTGAAAAAGATGGGAAACGGTATAAAGAATACTTTGGTTCAGCTTCGGAATTCCAAAAGGGTGAAAAGAAAAATGTAGAAGGAAAGAAAATGTACGTGGAGCATAAAGGTTCGTTAAAAGATACATTGCAGGAAATGGAACAGGATCTGCAATCCTCCATATCCTATGCCGGTGGGTCTAGTTTAGAAGCGATCCGTCATGTGGATTATGTCGTCGTGAAAAACTCCATATTTAATGGGGATAAAGTATATTAGTCATGGAACCAACGCAAACACCTGCACCATATTTCATTTTACAAAGGAACAGGAATTGACAGACGTATTATTTGCGTATACCATAATAGCTAACTGAATAATTAAAAACACTAGGGGAGCATTGCATTGCTGAGAAAGGTAAGTCTTGACCCTTTGAACCTGATCTAGTTCATACTAGCGTAGGGAAGTGGAAATGATGAAGGATTTATGGATGTAGTCAGTTTTGCTTTAGCGGTAAATGATTTTTTATGCTCCCCCTAGTGAAATAGGAGAGGAGCTATTTACTATGGAACAAAATTCAGTGATCGCGTTTTTGAGCGGGTAAAACCTTTGTGGAATTCTTATTTGGAGCATCCCTTTGTCAAAGGTATCGGCGAAGGGAATGTAGATGAAGAAAAGTTTAAGCACTATATGAAACAGGACTATATTTACTTAATTGAATACTCTCGCGTATTTGCAATTGGAGCTGCAAAAGCGCATAACTTAAAGACAATGACGATGTTTGCAAATTTACTTTCCGGTACAATGAATTATGAAATGGATTTACACCGGGAGTACGCAGCGAGATTCGGCATTTCAAATGAGGAATTGGAAGCAACCGAACCGTCCGCTACAGTTACAGCCTATACAAGCTATATGTTAAATAAAGCGCAAAACGGCGGCGTGAAAATGCGATCGCATCGGTTTTGGCCTGCGCATGGAGTTATAATTTTATCGGAAAAGAACTTGCCACATGGCCAGGTGCAACCGAACATGAGCTTTATGGAAATTGGGTTAAATTGTATTCGTCGGAAGAATTCACAAAAATCGCGGAAGACTGCATCAACCTTATTAATAATATCGCGGAAGGAAAACCTGAGCATGAACAGAAAGAACTAGAAGAAATTATTGTAAAGACAAGTTATTTTGAATATATGTTTTGGAATATGGCCGAAAATAAATCATTCTGGCCAGTCGAACCAACTGTATAACATAACTCGTAAACTTCCTTCTTTTAATTTAGGGGGAAGTTTTTTTCATACAATACCTAGTTTTAAAATAACAGTCTCAGCACAGGCGCAAAGACGAATTTCGGTCTTTGCGTTTATAACGTCAAAAAGAGAAAGTGTGGACGACCTCACAAGAATACTTCGGCACACGCCATGCGACAGATGGAATGGCTGAGTCTTTCTAAGTACCTGCGGGACAGCCCTTAAGCAATTGACATCCAACTGGAGCAGGTGTATACTTTCCATAGTCAATAAAAGTTTCCTTAGGTAAACATTTAGGTGTGCACAAAACAAAATGCCATAATTAATCAATTTTTAATCATTGAAACATATTCTGACCATTAACGGATCAAAATATAGGAGAGGAGCATTAATTATGTTTGATTTTTTCTGGAATTGAATCCAATCGCACAGGCAACGATTGCTACTCTTTTCACATGGGGCATGACTGCATTAGGTGCAGCACTGGTTTTCACAACAAAAGGGTTCAATCAGCGTTTTATGGACAGTATGCTTGGTTTTGCCGGCGGTGTCATGATTGCCGCAAGTTTCTGGTCGTTACTTGCGCCAGCATTAGAGAAGGCGGAGGGAGGTCCTGTGCCAGCATGGGTTCCCGCCGCAATTGGCTTTTGCTTGGTGGCTTTTTCTTATGGGGAGCAGACAAATTACTCCCGCACCTTCATCCGGGTTTAAAGATGGATCAGGCTGAAGGAATCAACCCGGAAAGAAAAAGACGGAGTACGCTGCTTGTTTTGGCAGTTACATTGCATAACATTCCGGAGGGGCTTGCTGTTGGTGTTGCTTTCGGAGCAATTGCCGCCGATCTGCCAATGGCTTCACTCGGCGGTGCCATTGCACTAGCTCTCGGCATTGGAATTCAGAACTTTCCAGAGGGATTGGCCGTTTCGATGCCGCTTCGTCGTGAAGGAATGGCACGAAGGAAAAGTTTCTTTTATGGACAGATGTCTGGCATGGTCGAACCGATAGCCGGTGTCATTGGAGCATTGGCGGTTACTATTATGCAGCCCCTTTTGCCGTATGCACTCAGTTTTGCGGCAGGAGCAATGATTTTCGTCGTGGCTGAAGAAGTCATCCCAAGCTCACAGGAAAACGGCAATAAGACCTTGCCTCCATGAGCGTCATGTTCGGATTCGCCATCATGATGATTCTCGATGTTGCATTAGGTTAACGGGACGCGGGGACTGTCCCTTGTCCCGCTCCCACCCCTCTTGCCCAAACAACCTACATCGTCTTTAGCAGCCCGACAAAATGATACATAATCATGGCGGTCAGACCCCAAATGACATTCCCATCATACTGATAAAAAAGCTCATCCCTGCTGCGCTCATTCCAGTTATAATTTTTCCCGCCCTGGATGAGTTCAAAAGGAAAGTCTTTTTCAGGCATGGGCTGGTATGCCACTTTATATTTTTCTGGTTCAGTTTCCAAAAAAAATGACAGTGGTACGTTAAAACACCCGTTCCACTTCGGACTGATTTGGCTGAATCTGTTCTGGATTTATAATTCTGCCGGCGAACGGATAGACAATTCTTGTATCGGAAACGAGATAATCAAACGGGAAAACATCGCTTACCGCTGACTGTTCAATCCCCAATTCCTCCGACGTTTCCCTAATCGCACATTGACGCTCATCCGAATCACAGCTGTCAATCTTCCCGCCCGGAAAGCAAACA
Organism: Lentibacillus juripiscarius JCM 12147; assembly: GCA_001311805.1. The sequence continues at coordinate 33,619 of BBCA01000013.1, forward strand.
TCCCCCGGCTGACTGCGCATATGCATGGCTCGAACCTCAAACAAAATATAGGGTTCACCGTGATCCTTTTCAACGATTGGAATGAGAACGCCATATTCACGGTATTGTTCCCGTCCCAGAATAGATGGACGATAATGCTTTAACTTCGTAGTAATATCTCCTATATCCAACTCACACACCTCCGTCACACACTTTTCATTATACAGGTCTATGTACAAGAACAACAATCATACTTACTTATAGAGGTTGTTCAAAAAACCCGGTGAAAATGACACATCGACGGGTGCAGAAGTCACCACACTCGCACTTATAGGAGTTTGCCAAACCGGTAAAGGTAGTATTTTCTTTTAGAGGATAACGTTTTCTGCGGAGTATAATTTTTTAAAGAAAAAGACTATTCTTTTTATAAGGTATGGTAAAATGAATATCCCCCTTTTAGAAAGGGGGTGGTAGATATGGAGACGTCTTAATTCTTTTAACGTCTATTATTAATTTGACAGTTGCTGTTATTAACTTGACAGCCGTCATTTTAACAAGACGAAAAAAAGAAAATGGACTCCCTCATTAATAGAGAAAGTCCAAGAACCCACGGAGAGGATTAAATACCTCTCCTCCCATATTCTTCTCTAAGAGTAAACTATTTACGAAAAAATACGCAAGGAAGAAGTGATAATATGCTTTGGATTTCGCTTTTTATTTCTATAATTGCATTGGTCATATCCGTATATACATTAATTTTATTAAAAAACAATAAATAAAACCACCAACATATGTATTGGTGGAGACGGTGGGACGTGCTCTTCCATGCTTTCACATGGCACTGACTATATCTTGAACCTGATTATCCCAGGTTCTCCGGCGTCTTATGCGAAATAGTTTATTTGCCTATTGAAGTTGAAGGCAGCATTCCGCATCCTAGTACTACCTGCCCTCAGGCAGCCTATGAGTCGATACACGGCTGTTGGATTACTCCACATACCGCTCGGTGTTGCCCTATTGCCTCTAATTTGTTGCCAAGATTATCTCCATACAACTTAGGTTTCACCGATAAAGCCGGATTATCACTTTGTGTTACCACAAAAGGCGACTAATTACTAATCGAACCCACGTCCAGAGATATCGCCACTCAGATCACTACACGCTTAGTTGGTATATTATCATTCGCTTACCTCGCAGCCTACCAACAGGCTTTGAGGAAGCTAGTCTGATTCGTTTCAGCCAATATCCTCAGACGGTGGACACTGGATTAGCCCGCTTCATTTGAGACCCTTCAATCTGCTCCACGGGCGAGAGCAGGAAGGATCGCTCTAGGCAGTGCTTAGGCAGCTGCTAGAGCTGGTGAATTGTTTTCTTCGCCAGTTATATTTAGGCAATAACGTTTTACGAGCCGTAACCTCGACGTGCGATCTGAGCTCGATCTATCCCTGTCGAATCCGTAACGTCCCCATATAATAAAGATGGAGAATACGCTCGGATAGAGCGAGCATTATTCATTTATTTGTTTGTCATCACGACAATACTTATTGTAACACATCAGCGGCAGAAGTCAAGCACGGCTGAGCGTCACTGCATGCTTTCCTTGACAGCACGATCGGCGTCTCGTTTCATTTGCTTGCGTTTCAGATCTTCCCGCTTGTCGTATTTCTTTTTCCTTTTCCTATACCAATAAGCACTTTTGCCACGCCATTTTTAATATAGACCTTCAGTGGCACGAGGGAGTAGCCTTTTTGATGAATCTGACCGGCAAGTTTATCGATTTCTTTCCGGTGCAGAAGCAATTTGCGTGACCGAGTCGGGTCATGGTTGAACTGATTCCCCTGTTCATACGGAGCAATATGCATATTAACAAGCTGCAGTTCCCCGCGGCGATCAATTCTGGCATGGGAATCTTTTAAATTCACACGGCTAGCACGGATGGATTTAATTTCTGTTCCTCTCAGAACAATGCCAGCTTCAATGGTTTCTTCGATAAAAAATCATGTCTTGCTTTTTATTCTGTGCAATTAATTTCCCGGTTCCTTTTGGCATACCTACATCCTCCCACTACATGCGTGGCCTTTATTTTAACAGATAAAAGCTTTTTTTCCAATTATCCGGACAGTGACGTTACAAAAAAGACTAACATGGTGCACACGCACAGCACATTAGTCTTTTTCAGATTCATTCTTTCACCGCAGTCCCATCAGTCATTTTTTAACCTTTTTCGCCTTAATTTTTTCCTTCCCTTTTTCTTAGGCGTCGGGGCGGGGTTCGCCAATTCAAAATCAACAACACGTTCATCCAGGTTGACTTTTACCACGCGAACGTCCACTTCTTCCCCAATCTTGTACATGTTGCCGGTTCGCTCGCCTATCATAGCATGGCTGCGATCGTCATAGTGATAGTAGTCATCGGTCAAATAGCTGACATGGACAAGCCCTTCAATCGTGTTTTCCAGCTCGACAAACAGCCCGAAATTTGTAATGGAACTGATCACGCCGGTAAACTCTTCTCCAATTTTATCTTCCATGAATTCGGCTTTTTTCAGATCATCGGTTTCTCGTTCCGCGTCAACGGCTGCCCGCTCCGTTTCCGATGAGTGGCGGGCAATCTCCGGCATTCTTTCTTTCCAATGGTTTGTCGTTTGCTGATCCATTTGTTTGTTAATCAGATACGTTCGGATCAAGCGGTGTACAATTAAGTCCGGATAACGCCGGATTGGAGAAGTGAAATGGGTGTAAAAATCCGTCGCCAAGCCAAAGTGCCCGACACTCTGCGGGTCATATTTCGCCTGCTGCATGGAGCGCAGCATAAGTTTAGACACAATCATTTCTTCCGGCTTGCCTTTTACTTCTTCAATCACTTTCTGCAATGCCTGCGGATGAACTTCATTGGCAGTTCCTTTGACCACATAGCCAAGCCCTGCTATAAATTCAAAGAAATGTTGCAATTTACTTTCATCCGGGTCCTGGTGAATCCGGTGAATAAAAGGTACGTCCATCCAATGGAAGTGCTCAGCAATCGTTTCATTCGCTGCCAGCATAAATTCCTCAATCAGGCGTTCAGCAACTGACCGTTCCCTTAGAACAACATCTTCTGGCTTGCCGCTGTCATCAACCAGAACCTCGGCTTCCTTGAAGTCAAAGTCAATTGCGCCGCGGCCCATTCGCTTCCCGCGCAGAATTTCAGCAAGTTTTTCCATATTCTCAAACATAGGGACAAGCGGTTTGTATTGCTCGTGAACAGATGCATCCTTTTCGACAAGAATTTTATTGACATCCGTGTAGGTCATCCGCTCGTCTGTTTTGATGACACTCTGAAAAATTTCGTGACCAACCACTTCACCTTTGTTATCAATCTCCATTTCACATCCAAGTGTTAGCCTGTCCACCTGGGGATTCAGGGAACAAATACCGTTGGATAGCCGATGTGGAATCATTGGAATGACCCGGTCAACCAAATAGACACTGTTTCCGCGCTCAAACGCTTCCTTATCAATTGGTGTATTTTCTTCGACGTAATAACTGACATCGGCAATGTAAACACCAAGCTTGTAATGGCCATTCTCCAATTTCTCTACCGAAACAGCATCATCCAAATCTTTGCGTCCGCCCCGTCAATGGTGACGATTTGTTTATCACGCAGGTCACGACGGTTCTCCAGTTCAGCTGGATCAATTTCATCTGGTGTATTGGCAGCCTGCTCCAAGACCTCTTCCGGAAAGTCCATTTTAATGCCATGCTTATGGATGATTGAAATGATATCTATTCCAGGGTCATTTTTATGACCAAGAATATGAACGATCTCCCCTTCTGCGCTCATTCGGGCTTCTGGATATTTAGTAATGAGAGCTATCACCTTATGACCGTTGACCGCACCACCTGTCTGGTTTTGGGTATAAATATATCGTTCGGTATCCGCTTGTCATCCGCAATCACAAATCCGAATGAACCACTGTCATCAAACGTCCCGACCACCTGATGGGTCGCACGCTCCAATATACGAATAACCGTCCCCTCTGGCCTATTTCCATCTGCATTTCTTTTTTCAATACGCACCAGTACCACGTCATTATTCATTGCTGAGGCCAAATCCGAATGATGGATATAGATATCGGACTGGTTATCATCATCAGGGATCAGGAACGCAAACCCTTTTGCATGCATTTGAATTTTCCCGCGGACAAGATTCATTTTCTCCGGAAGTCCGAAGCGATTTTTGCGTGTTCGAACCAATTCACCGCTTTCCTCAAGTTCATTGAGGGCTTGCACCAGCTCTTTGAATTCCACAGCTTCCTGCAGCTGCAGTTCATCCTCCAGTTCCTGGACAGCGAGCGGCTTCTCGCTATGTTCGTTAAAATAATTCCTTATCCGCTCTATCATCATTTCACTCATTATCTCACCTTCTTTCGTTAGTATTATTCACGTATTTTCTAAATAATAATCATCAACAAATAATTATACCTGCCAATCAAGGGATTCCAAAAATTGATAAATATCCTCGTGAAGTTGCTCTTTTTCCTTGTCCATAGTAATGACGTGACCGGAGTGCTCATACCATTTATATCTTTTCGTCAGTTTCCACATTGTCATAAATATAGGAAGCGCTGTCCGTGTTGATCATTTCATCCTGCCGTGCCTGGACAACTAATGTTGGTGTGTAGATGGTATCAATCTGGTTATGGACTTCCGTTATTAAGTCAGCCAGATCTTCAAACATACTCTGGGATTGGTCAACAAGCTGCTGGACTTCGTTTTCAATGGTATCTTTATCTTTCCCTTCCAGCTGCTTGAATTCCCTCGCTTTAAATTTATATCCTTTCGTCAGCTCTTCCTTGTTGTCAAAAACATCGGGGCACACATTGGAATGACCCCTTTCACTTGTTTCGAATAAGCCAATTTCAAGCTCATTACTCCACCGAGTGACAGTCCAGCGACTGCTATTTCTGAGTATCCCAGCTCTTTCAGATGGTTGTAAGCATTGACGGCATCCTCCCACCATTCGTCGGCACCGGCTTTCACAAGTTCCTCCGGTTCCTTCCCGTGGCCACGGTAAATTGGTGCATGACTGGTATACCCTTCTTTTCCAGAAAGCGTCCAAGCATACGCACATCGGCTGAATGTCCGGTGAACCCATGCAGCAGCAGGACCGCCCGGGGACCCGCTTCAAATGTAAATGGTTTCGGCAATTTAATTTTCATGACTATTTCATCTCCTTCTGCATCAGATCTCCATATCCTATACCTTACCCTAATATGTATACTTTGGAAATAATAAACCCTTATCACATTACCGCGATAAGGGCCAATCACTATTGCAGAACATACGCACTAAGAAACGCCAAAACGAAAAAAGCACTCCGGTCACAACAGTTGCGCGGTGCAGGAACAAATCCGCTCCACGGGCTTTCTGCTTGCCAAACAATTGCTCCGCTCCACCTGAAATCGCTCCGGAAAGACCGGCGCTTTTCCCGGATTGCAATAAAATAAGAACAATCATAATAATTGCATCAATCAGTAAAACAATATGGACAAGACCTTCCATCTATCGAGCACCTCCTCAACGGGCAAATACCTATTTGTACTTTAGCATAGTCAACGTGCACACCGCAAGTTTTTTCCTTAAAGAGGTTGTTTATAAAGTCCGGTAAAAATGACGCTTCGAAATTTCGACGCACAGGACGTTGCGGACTTAGCCGACCGCCTCTTCCCTTTTATCCTCCTTTTTGAACACATACTTTATGTTTGGACGTTTTCTATATTCATTCTATCATAATAAGACCAATACTTCTCGAAATGGGTGGGATTTTGAATGAAAGAAACAGATTGGCTTTGTCGGCCCGACCATACTGCCATTTTCATGCGAAAGTGGGAACTGCAGTTAAGAAGCCGACAGCGGTCGTGCAAATTGCCCATGGGATGCTCGAACATATTGGACGCTACCATGAATTCGCTTCGTTCTTAACCAAACACGGGATTACCGTTTATGGAAACGATCACCGCGGGCACGGGCGAACCGGTGACAATCAGGGGCTATTTGGCTATTTTGCTGACACAGATGGATTCGATAAAGCAACGGACGATATACAGGCAGTTACCGAACACATCAAAGAGGAGTTTCCCGACACACCATTATTCCTGATGGGACATAGCATGGGGTCCTTTCTGGCGAGACGGTATATGCAGCAATACAGCCGACTTTTGGATGGTGTGATTTTATCCGGGACCGGCTATTATGAACCTAGTTTCAGCCGGGGCGCAGCACGAATTGCCGCATCCCTTCCGCAGAAAGAAAAAGCGGTATGGCTGAACAGACTCGCCTTTTCTTCCTATAACAGGCGCATACCAGACCAACAAACAGCAGTCGACTGGCTAACACGTGATGACGCAATTGTCAGGAAATACCTCGAAGACCCATACTGCGGCTTTGTACCGACAGCCGGCTTTTTCAAAGATTTAATGACAGGATTAACGGTTATTCACGATAACAAACGCAACCAGCATATCCCCTCGGAGTTACCTATGCTTATTATAAGCGGAGCAGAAGATCCGGTAGGCGGCTATACGAGAGGTGTCTGGAAAACAGCGCACCTCTACAAGAATGCTGGTCTGAACAGGATGACCGCTACGTTCATGGAGGGCGGGCGCACGAAATATTGAACGAAATTAACCGGCAGGAAGTGTACAGGCATGTCCTTGATTGGATAAACCAGCTCAACAGTTGACATTTCTTGATTCTATTCGCTAAAAAAGTGTAAAATATAACATGGATGAAGGAGTAAATTTTTATCGAAGGGTTGGTCTGAAGATCATGATTGAAGGAATTGCTGCATCCAGCGGGATAGCGATAGCAAAAGCGTATCAGCTTGTCACGCCGGAATTAACATATGAAAAGAAATCAATCGATGACCCAGCCAGTGAAGTGAAACGGCTGGACGATGCGCTTGCCATAGCTAAACAGGAACTGGAAAAAATCAGAGAACATACCAAAAAGAAATGGGCGACGAGCATGCAGAGATTTTCTCAGCACACCTGCTTGTCCTCGACGATCCCGAACTGATTAATCCGATTAAAGACAAAATAAACAATGATCACGTCATGGCAGAAGCAGCACTGGAAGAAACCACCAACATGTTCATCGACATGTTCAAAAATATGGATAACGCGTACATGCGTGAACGTGCAGCAGACATTCAGGATGTGACCAAACGAGTATTAGCACACTTACTAGGGGTAACATTCCCGAATCCTGCTTTAATTGATGAGGAAGTCGTTGTGATTGCCGGGGACTTAACACCATCGGACACGGCACAATTAAACCGCGAATTTGTACAAGGATTTGCAACCGACGTCGGCGGCCGGACATCGCACTCTGCCATCATGGCCAGGTCACTGGAGATTCCTGCAGTCGTCGGAACGAAAGAAGTAACCGATTCAGTAAAACAAAATGACACGGTCATCGTTGACGGTCTCGAAGGAAAAGTGATTGTCAATCCTTCCAAGGAAGAACTGAATGCCTATAAAGAGAAACAAGCCAACTTTGAAAAACAAAAAGAAGAATGGGCTAAATTAAAAGATGAGCCAACCATTACTGCCGATGAAGAACAGGTTGAACTGGCTGCTAATATTGGAACACCTGATGACGTCGATGGTGTCCTTGACAATGGTGGCGAGGGAATCGGCTTATACCGCACCGAATTCCTGTATATGGGCAAAAACCAGCTTCCTTCTGAAGAGGAGCAATATAAAGCATATAAAACGGTACTTGAAAAAATGGGAGACAAGCCAGTCGTGGTCCGTACCCTTGATATTGGCGGGGATAAAGAGCTAAGTTATCTTGATTTACCGGATGAGCTTAACCCGTTCCTCGGTTTCCGCGCGATTCGGTTCTGCCTGGAAAACGAACACATTTTCAGGACGCAGCTAAGGGCATTATTACGTGCAAGCGTGCATGGCAACCTAAAAATCATGTTCCCGATGATCGCAACGCTCGATGAATTCCGTCAGGCAAAGGCCATTCTGACGGATGAGAAGCAAAAACTGAAGGACGAAGGGACCGATTTTGCAGATGGCATTGAAGTCGGCATCATGGTAGAAATTCCTTCGACTGCCGTCACAGCAAAACAATTTGCCAAAGAAGTGGACTTTTTCAGCATCGGCACAAATGACCTGATTCAATATACAATGGCTGCCGACCGGATGAATGAACAAGTATCCTACTTATACCAGCCTTACCACCCGGCCATTTTAAGCCTTGTAAGCAATGTCATTGACGCTGCACACAGTGAAAATAAATGGGTTGGCATGTGCGGTGAAATGGCCGGTGATACTATTGCAATTCCAGCATTATTGGGACTTGGACTGGATGAATTCAGCATGAGCGCCACATCCATCCTTCCGGCCCGCACACAGATTCGGGGATTGTCCAAAGAAAAATGGCATCCTTTAAAGAAAAACTGCTGACCATGAGCACCACGGAAGAAGTGGTCGAATTTATAAAAGAAAAAACGGAATAACCATTGAAAAATCCCGGAACCCTCGCATCAGGGCCCCGGGATTTTTTGATTTAGGGTTTTGGTTGATATCCCTTGCAGTGCGGGTGCGGCAGGAATTAGTTCGTCGGAAGTGGATATTATACCACTTACTCAGAAATGATCTCCATTTTTCTGTAATCGGTGTTCTCCCTTTATGACGCGGAACTTTTTCCGGATAACCGATTTGCATAACCGCTGCGATTTTTACCGCCTCAGCGTCAAGGCCGATATCCGCGGCAAACGTCTTATCATGCATGTAAGGTGTAATCGTCCAAAGCATGCCAACACCGTATTCCCACGCTGCCAATTGCGCATTTTGTATAAAAGCACAGACAGCAGCATATTCTTCCTCATAGCGCACGTCGCTGGTTTCTTTTTCAAAATAAATCAAGGCATGATGCGGAATGGCCGTCAGGAACCGTCTCATTGATTCAATCGTTTTCGCAGCTTTCGCATCATCAGCAGAACCTAGCATACCAATCCGCTGATAGCTTGCTATAATCGCATCGACGAATGACCGTTTCCCTTCCTGCTGGTACAGCTTAATATTCCATGGCTCTTTCATATAGTGAGTGGGAGCATATGATCCATAAGTAAAAATCTCCTGAAGGATATCGGTTTCCACTTCCTCCGTTTTGAACTGGTGGATGGACCGGCGTGCTTTGATTGCTGTTAATATGTCGATTGAAATCACCTCAGCTCGTATTCACTTCTATCACTATTATGCCATCCAGCCGGTCTGCTGCCCAGTCATAATCGACATAAACCGAGTATAAAACTGCTGGTAATCGAGATCGAAAGCTATGCGATGGTGGTTTTCCTGATTAGACCGGATCCGGTTATTCGACTGGCGGATATCGATAATACTTTGCCCCCGTGCCAAACTATCCAACTTCTGATCAATTTGAATCGGAAACCGTTCAAACACGAACATATTCTCATAGACGACAGCCATCAATGTAACAACATCATGCAGCGGGCTTCCGGATATGGCCGGATTACGCTGTTTATAAAACGCATAATAATAGTCTAGTAGTGGTTTTAAAATTTTCGCTTTTCCCGCCTGATTAATATAGTTTACCATCTGTGGTGTCGCAATAGCCTTTCTGGTCACATTTAATGGGACAATCGTTGTATTATGTGCATACTTTAAAACGATGTGCGCCGCCAACGGGTCCCCATAAAAATTAGCTTCCGCAACAGCAGTTACATTCCCGGGCGTCCAAAACGCGCCCCCCATAATGTAATACCCCTTCACATTACTCATTTCTGTCTGGTACAAAATAAACATAGTCGCAAGTGAGGTGAGCCTTCCAATATTAACAATGATCAGCTCATCCCCGTATTGCTTGATTATTTCTGCAACCTCCAGGAAATTTTCCTTCACAGAACCATCTTCGGCATGCGGTGGTATAATCGGCCCCAAACCATATTCGCCGTGTATTTCTGGAAAAAATTGCGGATTCTCCCCAGTCATCGGAATCTCTGCACCGGCAATGACTTTAACAGATGGACTGATATCAAATAAATCTCTGATATAGTGGATATTCGCAAGTGCTTTTTCCCTCGGTATATTCCCGTAATTAGCAACAATCCCCACGATGTCAATTGCATCATCAAAATGCCCGTAAATAAGTGCTGCTGTGTCATCAATGCCAATATCACCGAAAACAAGCATTTTTGCGACAAACCATCCCCTCCTCCAATCACCGCATCCATACTTAACTTTATTCCAGGGGCGGAATGTCTTATACATCCATTTCTGTATAATAGTTACGGTTGGGGTAGAAGTGCAGATGGGAAGAATTCCTAAAAGAATAAAAAAGAGACGGAAATATCCGCCTCCCTAAAATATATTAGTTACTTTTCAAGTTATAAAAAGCATCTAAACCAGCGTATGCGCCCATTCCGGCCAATTCATCTTCAATCCGTAATAGCTGATTATACTTGGCTACACGGTCTGTCCGGGATGGAGCACCAGTTTTAATCTGACCTGCATTAGCAGCAACAGCGATATCAGCAATTGTCGCATCTTCTGTTTCCCCTGAACGGTGGAGATAACAGCCGTGTATCCGGCACGTTTAGCCATTTCAATTGCCTCAAACGTTTCCGTCAGTGTTCCAATCTGGTTGACTTTCACCAAGATTGAATTGCCTGCTCCCTGTTCAATGCCATAAGAAAGCTTGCTTGTATTCGTCACAAACAAATCGTCGCCGACGAGCTGCACCCGATCGCCAATCCGGTCTGTCAGCATTTTATGGCCTTCCCAGTCATTTTCATCCAACCCGTCTTCAATGGAGATAATTGGATATTTATTGATCAGGTCCTCATACCAGTCAACCATTTCTGCTGCCGTACGGACAACGCCTTCACCTTTCAGATTGTACTTGCCATCTTCATAAATTTCGGAAGAAGCAACGTCCATGGCCAGTTTAACTTCTTCGCCTGGTTTGTAGCCGGCAGCCTCAATTGCCTCAACAATGGTTCCAAGCGCCTCTTCGTTGGAGCTGAGGTTTGGTGCAAAACCACCCTCATCACCGACACCCGTACTATAGCCTTTAGATTTCAGCACTTTTTTCAGTGCATGAAAAATTTCTGCACCAGTACGAAGCGCTTCTTTGAATGTTGGTGCAGCTGCAGGCATAATCATGAATTCCTGAATATCCACATTATTGTCCGCATGCTCGCCGCCATTCAAAATGTTCATCATCGGTGTTGGCAGTGTCTTCGCATTGAAGCCGCCCAAATAATTGTACAACGGCTGTTCAAGATAGCTTGACGCCGCGTGTGCCGCAGCAATGGACACACCAAGAATTGCGTTAGCCCCGAGCTTGCCTTTGTTTTCTGTACCATCGAGTTCAAGCATAATCTGATCAATGATGTTCTGCCGGGTTACATCAACACCCAGAAGTTCAGGTGCAATGACATCATTGACGTTTTCGACTGCTTTTTGTACGCCTTTGCCTAAGTAACGGTTTTTGTCATCATCACGTAATTCGACTGCTTCATATTCACCGGTTGAAGCACCGCTTGGCACTAGTGCTGCACCAAATGCACCTGACTCCGTGAATACCTCCACTTCAACTGTTGGGTTGCCGCGGGAATCAAGAACTTCGCGGGCATAAACATCTGTTATATATGGCATCCAACCACTCCTTTATTTTTTAATCAAAGTACTGCCGGTCATTTCTTCGGGTTTTTCGACATGCAGTAAATCAAGCAATGTCGGGGATAAATCCGCTAATATCCCCTCGTCGCGCAATGTTTCTCCCTCTCTCGTCACAATGACCGGAACAGGGTTTTTCGTGTGTGCTGTCATTGGATCGCCTTCAAGCGTAATGACTTCATCCGAATTGCCATGGTCGGCAGTGATAATGGCATTGCCACCGAGCTCAAGGATCTTGTCAACCACTTTCCCGAGGCACTCATCCACTGCTTCAATTGCTTTGATAGTCGGTTCAAGCATGCCGGAATGCCCCACCATATCTGGATTGGCGAAATTTAAAATAATCGCATTGTGCTCTTTGGCATCAAGCTCATCCAGCAGGGAGTCCGTTACTTTATACACACTCATCTCCGGTTGTAAATCATAGGTGGCAACTTTTGGTGAGTTAATCAGCACACGGTTTTCACCTGGAAATTCATTTTCGCGCCCGCCACTCATAAAATGTTACGTGCGGATATTTCTCCGTTTCCGCAATACGGAGCTGCTTCATCCCATTCTGTGCCAACACTTCACCAACTGTATTATCAAGGTTGGCCGGTTTGTAGGCCACATAGCCATCAATGGATTCACTGAATTCGGTCAGCATGACAAAGTCCAGATTTTTAGGCGGATGGCTGCCGCGGTCAAAGTCATGGAAGTCATCATTGGCAAATGTCCTGGATATTTGAATCGCGCGGTCAGGACGGAAGTTGTAAAAATAATGGCATCTTCGTCCTGTACTTTCGCAACAGGGTTTCCAGCTTCATCTGTCATCACTGATGGAATCACAAACTCATCGTAAATTCCATTAGCGTAGGAGTCATCAATTGCCTCATATGGATCCTGATAAACGGGGCCTTCTCCGTAAACCATCGCGTCATATGCTTTTTTCACGCGGTCCCAGCGCTTATCCCGGTCCATGGAGTAATAACGGCCGGAAATCGTAGCAAACTGGCCAACGCCGTACTCGCGCATTTTTTTCCTCTGTCTGCTTCACAAACTCTTTCGCTGTCTGCGGTCCGACATCACGGCCGTCCAGAAAGGCGTGTACATACACGTTTTGCAGTTCTTTTTCCTTCGCAAGCTTCAACAATGCAAACAGGTGGCTGATATGACTGTGAATGCCGCCATCCGACAGCAATCCAAAAATATGCAGCGCTTTATCATTTGCTTTCGCATGATCCATAGATTTCACGAAAGCACCTTTTTCAAAGAACTCGCCTTCTTTAATGGATAGATTAACCCTGGTCAGACTTTGGTATACAATTCTTCCGGCACCGATATTGAGGTGACCAACTTCCGAATTGCCCATTTGCCCCTCCGGCAGGCCGACTGCTTCCCCGCTTGCCTGCAACTGGGAGTGCGGGTATTGCTCCCAAAGGCGGTCAAAATTGGTGTATGTGCCTGCTTGACGGCATTGCCTTTTTCTTCCTCACGCAGCCCAAAGCCATCAAGTATGATTAATGCGGCAAGATTTTGGTCCGTCATTTTGTACCTGCCTCCACAAGTTTCAGGAATGAATCCGGTTCAAGACTGGCACCGCCAACCAGGGCACCATCAATATCCGATTGTGCCAGCAGTTCGTCAATGTTGGCTGGCTTCACACTGCCGCCATACTGAATCACCAATTGTTCCGCAGTCCCTTCATCGGCAAAGCCTTTCACAACAGTACGGATTTGTGTGCAGACTTCATTGGCATCTTCACTGGAAGCTGTTTTGCCTGTTCCAATCGCCCAGATTGGCTCATAAGCGATGATAGAAGCAGCAATTTGTTCATTAGTCAGCCCTTCCAACGCTTTACGGACTTGTGATTCGATATGCGTCATAGTGTCATTCGCTTCCCGTTGTTCCAGCGTTTCACCGACACAAATAATCGGAGTCAGCCCATGTGAAAACGCTGCATGCACCTTTTATTAACAGATTCATCCGTTTCGCCAAACAGTTCCCGGCGTTCAGAGTGGCCAATCACGACATGCGTGACACCAAGGTCCTGCAGCATGGCCGGGCTCACTTCACCGGTAAAAGCCCCGTTTTCTTCAAAATGCATCGTTTGTGCACCGATTTGCAGGTTACTACCTTTCGCCTTTTCCACCAGTGACGGCAAAATGGGAATGGCGCGCACACAATGGCTTCCACATTGTCATCGTCAGGAAGTTTACCTGTTACATCACCGGCAAACCGATCCGCTTCAGCCGCTAGTTTATTCATTTTCCAATTTCCGGCTATTATTTTCTTTCGCATCATGCTCACCTCGCAGTATTTATTTATCATCTAACGCTTGTACACCTGGAAGAACTTTTCCTTCCATAAATTCGAGTGATGCTCCGCCACCGGTCGAAACGTGATCCATATCAGTGGCAAAGCCGAATTTTCTACTGCTGCGGCTGAGTCACCGCCGCCAATTACGGTATAGCCTTCCGTGTTAGCGAGACTTTCTGCAACAGCTTTCGTTCCTCCTGCAAATAGACTATATTCAAACACACCCATTGGTCCGTTCCAAACAACCAATTTCGATTCGCTAATAATGCTGTCATATTTCTTGCGTGTTTCCGGACCAATATCAAGTGCTTCCCAGTCTTCAGGGATGTTTGTTATATCTACAACTTTTGTATTTGCCGTTTCTGAAAAATCATCTGCTACAATGGCATCTTCCGGCATCACAAATCGGACACCTTTCGCTTCGGCTTTTTGCATGAATTCCTTAGCCATATCAAGTTTGTCTTCTTCAAGCAATGACTTCCCGATTTCATAGCCTTGCGCTTTTACAAATGTATAGGCCAGACCACCACCAATAATCAGGTTGTCCACTTTATCGAGCAAATGGTCGATAACATTGATTTTATCCTTCACCTTGCACCGCCAATAATTGCTGTAAATGGTCGCTCAGGATTTTCCAGTGCTTTCCCCAGTACTTCTATTTCTTTTTCCATCAAAACCCAGCCGCGGCAGGCAGCTTTTCTGCAACACCTGTTGTTGATGCATGGGCTCGATGGGCTGCACCAAACGCATCGTTCACATACAAATCAGCCATGTTGGCAAAGGCCTCAACTAATTCCGGGTCGTTTTTTCTTCTCCCCGGTTCAAAGCGAACATTCTCAATAAGGATAATATCACCATTGCTGACTTGCGAAAGCGCTTCGTTGATTTCTTTTCCATATACTGCATCCGTTTTAACTATATCTTTTCCAGCCAAGTCACTCAAGCGTTCGGCAACTGGATCAAGCCGTAACTCTTCTGTTACTTCACCTTTAGGGCGGCCAAGATGACTGGCGAGAATCACAATTGCTCCGTTTTCTGCCAAATGCTCAATTGTCGGCAGTGCGGCTCTGATGCGTGTATCATCCGTAACCTCGCCATTCTTCATCGGCACGTTAAAGTCAACGCGGCAAAAGACTTTTTTCCCTTCTACATCAAGATCATGAAGCGTTTTTTATTCATGCAAAAAACCTCCCACATAGTACGAAATATGTAACCATTAGTGCGTATTTCCTGGTGAAAAACAGGTTTGAGAAACCGGAGACGACCGGTTTCACAATGTTTACACCTGCTGTGATTGTTCCACCCCTGATCCTCGAAAAAAGGAGGAGGATGCCCCTCCCCCAATTTTGCCTTATAGTCCTTGTTTAGCGATATAGACAGCAAGATCAACACAGCGTGCGGAATAGCCCATCTCATTATCATACCATGATACGACTTTTACCATGTTGTCTTCAAGTGTCATTGTAGACTGCGCATCAAATAGTGATGAATGGGTGTTACCAACAATGTCACTGGAAACAAGCGGTGCTTCTGTATAACCTACGATTCCTTTCAGCTCACCCTCTGCAGCTGCTTTAAAGGCATTGTTCACTTCTTCTTCTGTTACATTTTTATCAAGTTCTGCGACCAAGTCTGTTAAGGAACCATCTGGTGTTGGCACACGCACGGCCATGCCATCCAGCTTGCCATCCAGATCGGGCAGGACTTTGCCGACCACTTTAGCTGCACCTGTTGTTGTCGGAATTACGTTTTGTGCAGCTGCACGAGCCCTCCGGTAGTCTTTATGCGGCAAGTCAAGAATTTGCTGGTCATTCGTATAGGAGTGGACTGTTGTCATTAAGCCGCGTTTCAGGCCAAATTGTTCATGCAATACTTTTGCCAGCGGTGCCAGGCAGTTTGTCGTGCACGATGCATTGGAAACAACGTGGTGCTTAGCCGGATCGTAATCTTCTTCGTTGACACCCATCACCATTGTCAGGTCTTCTTGTTTAGCCGGTGCTGAAATAATCACTTTTTGGCTCCAGCATCAAGGTGTTTTTTCGCGTCATCACGCTGGGTGAAACGGCCGGTAGATTCAATCACCACATCGACACCGAGGTCCCCCCAGCCAAGATCAGCAGGATCACGTTCGGAAAGTACCTGGATTTCTTTACCGCCAACAACAATATTCGACCCATTTACCGTCACTTCTTCTTCCAGGGTGCCGTGTACAGAATCATATTGCAGCAAGTGTGCAAGCATATTGGCGTCCGTTAAGTCGTTAACAGCAACAACTTCTACCTCATCATTTTTCAACGCCTGACGGAACACATTACGACCAATGCGTCCAAATCCGTTAATACCCATTTTCAGTGCCATCTATAATTCCTCCTAATTTACATTACTTAAATTTATTTTAAAGGGCAGCATTTTCCCTTAAAATCGCTTCAGCAGCAGCCTCATCAGTTATCAGCAAATCACTTCTCCCCTGTTTAAAATAGGAAGTGATCGCTTGAGCCTTTGATTGACCACCGGCCACCGTAATCACGCACTGATTGCGTTCAGATAAATCATGCAAGTGAATGCCGATTGTCCGGACCTTATGAACAATAGCACCAGAAGCGTTGAAGTAATAGCCAAACGCTTCGCTGACAGCCTTTTCTTCTTCCAGTTTCCGAAGTATATCCTCGGATGTCTTGCGGCGTTTTAGCCATCGTGATAGCATCGCCAATTCCGTGCAAAACAGCATTTGCATCTTTGATAAGATTCAAAACTTCCGTGACAGCAGGCTCCTTGATCATCGTCCGGTACGAACTTTCACTTAATGGATCCGGAACGTACAGCAAACGATAGTTCCGTGTGCCTGTCTGGCCATCTTGGCGGCAATTGTATTTGCCTGGCTTTCTTCCTTTTCACCAATACCACCTCTTGCAGGAACGAATAAACAATCTTTTTCCTCACTAAGGGGGGCCATCATATCCGCAACGGCGGCCATTGTGGTTCCACCTGTAACAGCAATCGTTTCGTGTGATGACATATTTTCCTGTAAAAATGAAACGCAGATTTTACCCATTTCTTGTTTTACCCATTCTTGATCGTCGCTATTACCGGGAACAATGGCAACATTAGCTACTTGTAATGTTTCCTTGAGTTGTTTTTCTAAAACACTCAGCCCCATTGCTTCATGCATGAAAGACGCTAACTGGTCAATCACTAATTTTCCCTCTTTTGTCAATTGCATTCCTTTCGATGTCATTCCGATCAGGCCTTGTTTGGACAGAAGGTTTACCTCACCGCGAATATGCCGCTCTGTAAGATTCGTGTTGTCAGCCAGAGCCCGTCTCCCAATCGGCTCAAGGAGTTCAATGTTCTGCAGAATGACATATCGCTGCTGCATGACTTCCAGCAAATCGGGGTATAATTTTTTCTGCAGATCCAATATTCCTTGCATAAAAGACTCCTCCGCTGGTCAAATTAAGTCCCGGACTTTTATTCAGCGTCCCGCAACAACCAAAAAGGGGAAAAACTTCTGTTCCACTATTATTTTACCACAGATACCGGCTTATACAAACATTTTTGAATCAGGCTTTCGTCGTTTTTCTTTAATGCCTGCTCCAGTACCTCATAGCTGATTTCCTCACAATGTAATGCTTTGCCCCCTATTTCAACTGCCGGGATGAGAAGCTGATATTCTTCCAGCCATTCATCCCTGGAGTAAATATCCCGAACTTCAATCTCAAATGTATATTCATGCTGCAATATATCAAGCATAGCCTGAACCTGGTCACATAACGGACAATTTTCTTTCGTATAAAATAGAAGATGCTGCAATCTTGACTCCCCTTTATTTCCTTTCGTTGATGCTGGCAGACCCAACTGTTCCCGATATTTCACGATAGTCCTCCGTGCAGCAGTTATCCTGAATTCCTCCTGCAGACGGTCTTTAATTGCCTGGTCGGACAATGGCTTCCGTTTATCTTCATTTTTTATGAGTTCAGCAATTAATTGTTTGATAACAAACGACGCAGTCTGCTGTCCATCCTTTTGCCTCACGCTTGACTGCAGAAAAACTTCAGCGGTATAACCCCGTGTTTCGTTTGGACATATTTATTGGCTATTGCCCGGCTGACCGTGGAAATATGCATATCCATTTCCGCCGCAAGGTCCTTTAACGTAAGTGGCTGCAGCATAAGCTCCATGGGCGAAATACAGCTGCTGTTTCTTAACGATTGTTTCAATCACAAGTTCCAATGTGTTCCCCCGAAAGTGAATAGCTTGCTTCAGCCAGTTCAGCTGCTGATATTTATCTTTCAAATAATCTGCAGCCTCCTTATCATCCGGCCGGAAACTCTTATACGAATCATTTATTTCAATTGCAGGCGAGTGCCACTTATAAAACTGAATTTTCCATTTGCCATTATCTTCATAAATATATGCTTCCGGGATGATATATTCAGTCTTCTTCGCTGATAAAAGCTGCCCCGGCTTTGGGTGACAGGCCTTGATCTGCTGCACAATCTCATTTGCCTCTGTTTCCGTTATTTGAAAATGGTCACTTATGGCCGTTATATCTTCGTCCGCGAGCCATTCCAGATGGTCTTCCAGCAACTCTTCGGCAACAAATTTTGTCCCTACTAATTGCAGAAGAATGCATTCCTTAAGTGACCTCGCCCCGATACCGGCTGGTTCTAGCGACTGGATCAGTCCGAGGGCTTTTTCCACCTGTGAGCGGCTTATCGAACACTGTTCTGCCCAGGTTTCTAAATCAAGTTCCAAGTAACCATCCTCGTTAAGGGAATCAATGCCAAACAGGACAGCAGGCCGAAGCTTTTCCGGTACATCAATCGTATACAGCTGATTTTTTAGCTGATCATACATCGTTTCTTCTGCTTGATTAATTTCCCCAATTGCTGGCTGTGTTCCTCCAGCTTGTTTGAAGCTCTCGAGCTCATAATCGTAGCTGACATCCTCGATTAACGGATTTTCTTTTGCGATTTCCTGAATGTATTCAACCACTTCCATTCCTGTAAATTGAAGCAGCTGGATAGACTGGATTAGCGACTGATTCATCTTAAGCTGCAGTTTCTGTTCCTGAACTATTTTCGGCCGCATGAAAAGTCCCCCATCCATCCTGATTAATTTCAGTTTGCCACAAACAGACAAAAACGCACGTTTCCTGTACCCTGATCAGTTAAATTTCGTGATATGTATCACACCACGTCAATCCAATGCGAAATACAATGAAAGTAAATAAACCAAAGTTGGTGATCTATTATGGTCTGGGAGCTGAGGCAGCTGACACTGTTCATTCATATCCTTCTGGCAATTACCTGGGTCGGCGGTGTATTTTGTTGGCTGGGGTGTTTTTCCTGCTGTCAGAAACATGACTTTTACCCGGCAAAGAGAATTATTGCTAGCACTTATGCAATGGTCACACAAATTGCTGGCAGCTGCCGGTAGTGGTGTCATTGCAACCGGCTTACTGCTTGGCACTGCTTTTGGCCCAGTCAGTAGCTGGAACTATATTTGGCTTACACAATACGGAAATATCTGGATTACAGCGTTCATTATCGGCAGCCTTACACTGCTCTGGGGGATATTTGTTGGGTTTAGACAGGCGATCAGCGTATGTTCGGATGAGACACTATGGAAGCGGGCAGACACTGGCGACAAAAAACCACTGTTCCAGGCTCTTACCAGAACCGCTATATTTGAATCTGTTGAGGTGGTGGGGTTTATTACGCTTATTGTGCTGATGGTTTCACTATAATGAAGGGAGTTCCCAACATGTTGTACTCTGCTGCAAATCATAAACAAGAAGTATTTTATTACCGTGCGTCATGGCTTCAGCTGTTCCGGCCCTTGACATTGACCGGGACACTCACGCCGATTCTATCCGGAACCGGTATTGCTGCCGTAAAAGGACCTGTTCAGCCGGGTGTATTTCTGGCAATGCTGGTCGCAGCGCTATTCGTACAATCTGCCACAAATCTACTCAATGATTATTACGACTTTCTGCATGGACAAGACAAAATGAAATGGACGGCAGATCACTCGAATGCAAAAGGGCCAACACATACAGCTGTTTTATTTGCCGCCGTCTTCATGCTGAGCGCGTCCATCCTCATTGGTTTCTGGCTCGCCGCCCAAAGTACCTGGTGGATCATTTCGGCCGGTGCTGCCGGCATTCTGTTCGGGTACCTTTATTCAGCAGGGCCCCGTCCCCTCTGCTCCATTGGGCTGGGGGAAACTGTAGCATTTGTCTTTCTTGGACCTGTCGTTACCATAATAAGCTATGTTGTTCAGGGTTATGGACTGAATGTAAGTATCACAGCGGTGTCTTTGACATTTGCCTGGCTAATTGCATCGATGATTCTGACAAATAATATCCGGGATATTGAAAAAGACAGCACATTCCGCCGAACACTAGCTACTATGCTTGGACGTACAAAAGCAGTTCATTTACTTACGGCTCTTCTCACACTCGTATATGTTACTGCAATCTGTTTCATTGCCACCGGTGCCCTGCCTGTTTCATCCATGATTATTCTACTGGCGATACCACTAGCTGTCCGTCTAAGATGGTCCTTACGGAAAAAACGCTGCCAGGTCTGATGAATTAGCCGCTATGAAGCTGGCTGCATGGCATCACTGGGCTTTCGGGCTGCTAATGGCACTGGGAATATGGATTTAGCCGGATCAACAAAAAAAGGAGCCTGTATCATGTCGTATATGATACAGGCTCCTTTTGATTTATAGCGCGCCCGGGAGGACTTGAACCCCCGACCTGGTACCGGAAACCAGTGCTCTATCCAGCTGAGCTACGAGCGCATGAACAACGAATTGATTCAGACACAATTGATATTATAACGCCACTTGCGATTTTTAACAAGTGTTTTTTATTATTTACGCTACAAAATTGTTATTTGTTAAATTAAAATTTTTGAGAAAAAAGGGAAAAACACCAATTACGCCAGAGGCGGTTGTATAATATAAGTCAATTCAAAACAATCAAATAATTCCTACAGAGGAGGCTATTCATGACTGATTCAGCATCCCCTCTTCTTAAAGTCCTAGACTTGCGCACTCACTTTTTCACAAAAGCGGGTACTGTCAAAGCGGTTGACGGGGTCAATTTCAGCATCAAACCCGGGGAGACATTGGGTATTGTCGGTGAATCCGGATCAGGCAAAAGTATGATGGCGATGTCGATACTCGGGCTCATCCCCTCTCCACCAGGTAAAATCGTGGGTGGAGAAATAGATTTTAAAGGAGAGAATTTGCTTGAAAAGTCGGCCAAACAAATGCGCAATATCCGCGGCAATGAGATAGGTATGATATTTCAGGACCCCATGACCTCGCTAAACCCTGTCTTTACCGTAGAAAAACAAATGATGGAAACCATTCTGGCACATGAGAAGATATCCAAAAAGCAGGCAAAGGAGCGCATTCTAGAATTGCTTGATTTAGTCGGTATCCCTGAGCCAAAGAAACGCCTAAAAAGCTATCCGCATGAATTCAGCGGCGGCATGCGGCAGCGAGTGATGATCGCCATGGCTCTTTCTTGCAATCCGTCACTGTTAATTGCTGACGAACCGACAACAGCACTCGATGTAACCATTCAGGCTCAAATTCTGGAGTTATTCAAAACGTATGCAAAAAGAAATGAACATGGCTATCATCATGATCACACATGACCTTGGTGTTGTTGCTGAAGTCTGTGACCGTGTCATGGTTATGTACGGGGGGAAACCAGCAGAATTCTCGGAAACAACCAATCTGTTCGATAATGGTAAACACCCATACACACACGGACTCATGAATTCCATACCCAAAATAACACCAGACAAACAGAAGCTGGAGGCAATCGAAGGTGTCCCACCTGATTTGCATTCATTACCGGCAGGATGCAGTTTCGCACCAAGGTGCAAACATGTCATGGAAGAATGTATGACAACCGACCCTGAACTGAATAAAATAGGGGATCAGCATTACGTCCGCTGCCTGCTTTATGAACAATCCAAAAAGGCGGTGGAAACATGAATACATTATTAGAAGTCAGCAACATTAAAAAACATTTCCCGCTGAAAAATAAGCAGCTGTTTTCCAGCGAAAAACCAGTTTTAAAAGCGGTCGACGGCATTTCCTTCTCCGTCCAAAAAGGAGAAACTCTTGGCCTTGTTGGTGAAAGCGGGTGTGGCAAATCAACTGCAGGCCGAGTCATTCTGAAACTGTTGGAAGCTTCCAGCGGTAACATTTATTTTAAAGGCGAAAATATTACTCAATTCAAAGGTGAACAAATGCGCAAACTCCGCAAAGAAATGCAGGTTATCTTTCAGGACCCATACGCTTCTCTCAACCCGCGGAAAACCATTGCGCAAACCATAATGGAGCCGATGAAAATTTTTCAAGTGCCTAAAGATGAACAGAATCAGCGATTGGAGCGTCTGCTGGATGTGGTCGGTCTGCAGTCCTACCATAAGTACCGCTATCCGCATGAATTTAGTGGTGGTCAGCGTCAGCGAATCGGTATCGCCAGAGCACTTGCTCTTGATCCAGAGCTGGTCATATGCGATGAGCCTGTTTCAGCATTGGATGTGTCTATACAGGCCCAAGTGATTAATTTAATGGAAGATTTGCAGCAGGAGTTCAATCTTACTTACATTTTTATCGCCCATGACCTGAGCGTTGTCCACCACATCAGTGACCGTGTCGCCGTCATGTACCTCGGTGAATTGGTGGAAATTGGCAATGTCCGTGATGTTTACCAGGATCCAAAGCACCCATATACACAGGCACTGTTATCCGCTGTTCCCGAAGCAGACCCCTACCATGAAAAACAGCGGGTCATACTAAAGGGGGATTTGCCTTCACCTGCCACCCCCCCGCAAGGATGCAAATTTCATACACGCTGCCCGTTTGCTGAAGAAATTTGCCACACTGAAAAACCAGTGATGAAACAAGTTTCCCCAGACGGACAAATGGCGGCCTGTCACTTTGCCAAGGAGGTGGTTGGATAAGCTGAACATTCCATTTAGAGAAGATGACCATAAAGAATAGGAACCATAACTGCCATAACTGATTTTTCATTTTTCAAAGGGGGACTTATTTTGAAGAAACGTCATTACATGCTGCTGTTTTCACTGCTTTTTACTGTAGTATTTTTCCTGGCTGCCTGCACAGAAGATGCCGGCAGCGGATCAAGCGACGGAGCTTCTGATGACACGTCGAATGAAGAGGGTACTGAAGAAGGTGCCAGAAGTGACGACGGTGAAAAGACACTTGTATTCGGACGTGGAAATGATTCACTTC
Organism: Lentibacillus juripiscarius JCM 12147; assembly: GCA_001311805.1. Next base: position 56,885 of record BBCA01000013.1, read on the forward strand.
AGCTGGACCCATCCAAAGTTACAGACGGTGAATCCATTTATGTTACTAATCAGATTTTTGACCCCTTAGTCAGATACAAAGAAGAAAGCACAGAAGTCAAGCCTGCATTAGCAACCGAATGGGATACCAGTGATGACGGATTGGTTTGGACTTTCCAATTAAGGGATGATGTAACTTTTCATGATGGTACGGATTTTACTGCCGAAGATGTTGTATATAACTTCGAGCGATGGACGACTTCCGGAGACTTTTCCTACTATGCCTACATGTTTGGTTCTACCGAAGAGGATATGGGGGGGGATTATTGAAAAGGTAGAGGCAACGGATGATTATGAAGTTCAATTCACACTATCAGAACCAAATGCCCCCTTTCTTCAAACATTAGCCATGCCGCCATTCGGCATTGCAAGTCCTGAAGCAATTGAAGAATATGGAGAAGACTTTTTTAAGAACCCGGTTGGTACCGGACCGTTTATCTTTGAAGAATGGGTTGCAGATGACAGAATCACACTTACCAGAAACGATGATTATTTTGGAGAAACAGCCAAGGTGGACAAAGTAATCTTCCGTACGATTCCTGATAATGGGGCAAGATTTCTGGAGTTGCAGGCTGGGTCAATTGATATGATGAAAGGTCTTAACCCACAAGATATCCAAACTGCCGAAGATGATGACAGCCTCCAGGTTATTCGCAGACCTTCCATGAATGTTAGCTATATGGCTTTCAATACAAGTAAGGAAGGTCCAATGTCCGAAAAACTTGTCCGTCAGGCTATAAATCTAGCCATTGATAAAGAAGAATTGATGACCTTGTATGAAGGAATTGGAAAGCCTGCTAAGAACCCTCTTCCACCTTCATTATGGGGGTATAATGATAATATTGAAGATTATGGATATGACGTAGAACAAGCAAAAAATTACTCGCCGAAGCTGGGTACGCAGATGGTTTTGAGGTAACATTGCACACATTTGCTAACCCAAGGCCATATATGCCGCAGCCTAAAGTCACAGCGCAGGCAATTCAGGAAATGCTAAAAGACGTAAATATCAATGTAGATGTAATTGTTAATGACTGGGACACACATACGTCAGGAGAGGACACAAGTTACGACATGAAATTTTTAGGCTGGACCGGGGATAATGGTGATCCTGATAACTTTCTGTATGTCCTGCTGGATAAAGATAACGCCAATGCTTCTGCAGGAAATGTCGCTCTTTATAAGAGCGATGAGGTGCATGATCTATTAAAAGCAGCACAAACGGAAATGGACCAGGACAAACGTATAGAATATTATATGGAAGCACAGGAGATTATCCATGAAGATGCACCATGGTTCCCGATCGCACACACTACCCCGCCAATTGGTGCTAATAAAAATGTAGAAAACTATGTACCACATCCAACAGGTACTGAACCATTTAACTTGCTTGACATTAACAAATAAAAACTATTCCAAGCCGGAAATAACATTTCAGGAGTCAGCATCAGCAAAACCCTTTTGCTCACCTGTCTCCTGAGGTTATTCTCCGGATTAATGGAGGATATCCAAAATGCTAAAATACATTTTTAAAAGGTTAATAATGATAATCCCTGTGCTCATTGGCGTCTCCATACTGACTTTTTCCCTGATTCATTTAATTCCTGGAGACCCAGCAAAAAGTATGCTGGGGACAAAAGCTACGGAAACACAGCTTGAACTATTACGAGAGGAATTAGGTTTGAATGACCCTTATGTCGTTCAGTATGGAAATTTTTAGGAAAAATACTACAAGGTGATCTGGGTGAATCTATCCAGTCCAATGAGTCTATCGCTTATGAACTTCTGCAAAAAACTTCCCGCAACAATTGAACTGACTGTTTTTGCAATGATTTTAGCCATTGTTATTGGTGTTGTTGCCGGTGTTATTGCGGCTGTCAAACAATATTCATGGTTTGATAATATAGTATGACAGGTGCACTATTCGGAGTCTCCATGCCCATATTTTGGCTTGGATTAATGATGATTTTAGTCTTTTCCGTTCAGCTCCAGCTGCTGCCTCCATCAGGAAGATTATCATCAAGCGTTGAACTTGAAACAGTAACCAATTTTTATTTATTGGACAGTATATTGACATGGAATTGGATCGCTTTTAAAGATGCTTTCTTTCATTTACTAATGCCCGGCTTGGCGCTTGGAACTATACCAATGGCAATCATAGCCCGTATGACACGTTCAAGCATGCTCGAAATCATGCGGCAGGATTATATACGAACTGCACATGCTAAAGGATTGAGGAAACAACTCATCGTATTCCGGCATGCGCTGAAGAATGCATTTCTGCCCGTCTTAACTGTCATAGGCCTGCAATTCGGCTTCTTGCTTGGTGGTGCTGTGCTTACTGAGTCCATATTCTCATGGCCAGGAGTAGGTCGATACGTTTATTTGTCCGTTTTAGGCCGTGACTACCCAGTAGTTCAAAGCACTATATTAATAATAGCTACTATTTTTGTTTTTGTTAACTTGATAACAGACCTTCTTTACAAATACTTCGATCCCAGAATTCGTTATGAATAAGCAAATACACTTTGCTATATTCCAATTATGAGGAGAGGGTGTGAACTATTGTCACTTCAGCCGAACCCTATACCAGAACCGGACTATCCTGAAAACGAAGATACCAAACATGCAAAGGCAAGAAGAAAATTTGGACGGAATCTATCCTCCGTATCATGAAAAGTAAAACATCGCTGATAGGATTTTGTATAATACTTATTTTAATCATTACAGCATTATTTGCTCCATTTATCGCAACCCATAGTCCAACTGAACAATCAATTATTAATCAATATCAGGAACCATCATCTGAACACTTACTTGGCACTGACGCACTTGGGCGGGATATTTTCAGCAGAATTGTTTATGGGACGCGTATATCTATACAAATAGGGGTTATAGCAGTCGGTATCTCGATGATTATCGGAGTGCTTTTAGGTGCTGTGGCTGGTTACTTCGGAAAATGGATTGACCAGGTCATTATGCGTTTATTGATATTTTATTGGCTTTTCCCAGTATTCTGCTGGCAATTGCTCTCGTAGCCGTACTGGGGCCAAGTTTAAAAAAATGCCATGATAGCAATCGGCATTATAGGCATACCACAATTTGCAAGAATTGTCCGCTCTGCTGTACTGTCTGTTAAAGAGACGGAATATATTGAAGCGGCTAGGGCAATAGGTGCTAAGCATGGTAGAACGCTTATTCAGCATGTGCTACCTAACTGTACGGCCCCAATTATCGTACAGGCAACGCTCAGCATCGGAACAGCTATTCTGGATGCTGCCGGTCTCAGTTTTCTGGGTCTTGGTGCACAGCCTCCCAAGCCGGAATGGGGAGCAATGCTGAGTGATGGACGTGCCGCTTTGCAGAACGCGCCATGGGTTATCACATTTCCGGGACTGGCAATATTTTTCGTTGTGATCGGATTCAACCTTTTTGGCGACGGGCTGCGTGATGCATTAGATCCAAAATTAAAAGAATAATTGCCATATTGCAAAATTGTAGTGTATGATAAAGGTAAAGCAATTGCTTTGCCTTTTTTCAACTTTAGGGGGAAGGATACATAATGCAAAAACATGTACCCACACTCATCTGTTTCTGTCTTGCTCTGGTATTTTCCTTTGTATCGTACAGCACAGCCCAATCCGAACACTTTAACACGTACCCAAATCTTCCTGCTCCTATCGCTGAGGAAAAAATCCTGATTACTTCAGCCGGACAAGCAGCTGAGAACATCATTCTATTAAGCGTTGCCGAAAAGCTTAACCTTGAGGCAGATTACAGACCAAGAGCACTTGGCACCGATCTGTACGATTATAACAGTGTTGTTATCATGCTCGGTTCGAGTGCCAATGGCCTGTCACATACAGGGCGGTCTTTTCAAGAAGAACTTAGCCGGGTATCATCACTGATTCAGGAAGCAGATGCAGCCGATTTGCCAGTAATCCTTATAAATGTATCCGCCCCTCTCCGTCATCATGTGCAGACAAGGGAACTGTTTGAACAAATTGCGCCGTCAACCGACTATTTTATTGGACTGCGATCAATAAGGAACGCAGAATTTTATATCCAGACCCTGCGCAATCATTCGGTCCCCGTCACCCTTATTACTCGGCTGGATGACATTCATACACCTTTTAACGCCATATTTCGCTGACAAAGGACTGGTGCTCACATGGCTCATGCCAGAAAAGATTAATAACCGGTATGATAGGTCTGGTACTGGTAGGGTATGGAACTGCCCTCCCCTCCCTGTATGAGAACTGGTCTGGTTTTATTATTGACCATCTGCATGACAGCATTGTTAAGGGTGACAGCGGGCTGTTGCTGATAACGACGTTGTATTTATTGCTAGGTACATCATTATCTTTTTCTTCCAATATTTTGGTGCCATGCTTATCAGCCATGCAATCGCCAGATTTCCGGATTCCATGATTTTTCAGTATCATTTATCGGTTGTATAGTGCTGGCGGCTGCAGCATTCAACCTAATCCATTATGAGCATTTTTCATACACCGGACATCTGCTGACAGCTGGAATTGTCACCTTGCTTCAGCTGTATATCCCAAAACAGAAACATTATTATGTTATTTTCTCCATTATTTCGGTTCTTGTGCTCATTGCCATTCTCTGGCTGCACCTGATCCCAGCACTTACACCATTCGGACTTGGAAAGAACGATTTTGCTGCCAGCATTAAAAGGGCGGATCAATTCCTTACAGGTAGCAGTCTATTAAACACCATTGCCGCCATCTTCTTTAGCGTCTTCCTTACCATCGCTGTTATCTTTACACTTTTAATTTATCTGGTAAACAAACAGGCAGAAACCATGAAAAAATATTACATACAGGAAGAAGAACTAAAAGAAACGCAGAGCGCACTGATGGAATCAAAGGTCTACCAAGAAATCGGCATGCTGGTCCACGATTTAAAAACACCACTTGTAACAATCGAAGGGCTTATTTCGTTGATTGATCTTCGGGTAAAAAAAGAAAATGGAATCATGCAGGACTATTGCACACAAATGAATAATTCTATCGATAAAATGAAAGACATGATATCCGAAATACTTTATGAAAATACGAAA